>DAITAN010000485.1:0-1646 GCA_036824235.1 Gaiellaceae bacterium
CACGCGTCGGAGGCGGGCTTCCCGGACGAGTTCGGCATCGATGCCCTCTCGTACGAGGAGCTCGCCGCCCTCGGGCCCGGCGGCTTCTCCGAGCGTGCGCGGGACCGGGTCGGCAGCGGCCCATGCTTCCTCTCGTTCGACATCGACTTCGTCGACCCGGCGTTCGCCCCGGGGACGGGGACGCCCGAGGTCGGCGGGCCTTCGAGTCGCGACGCCCTCACGTACGTCCGGTCGCTCGCGGGGCTCGACTTCCGTGGCTTCGACTGCGTCGAGGTCTCGCCGCCGTTCGACCCCGCGGGCGTGACGGCGTTCGTGGCCGCGAACGCGTGCTTCGAGATGCTCTCGCTGCTCGCACTCCGCCGCTAGCCCGCGACCGCTCTGAAAACGACTCCCGCCGGAGGTCGAAAACCCCGCAGGCCCGCTTGGCAAGCCGGATTGCGGGACAAGAACCGGGGAAGGATTGTGCTACCCTGGCACGAAACAGGAGCCCTCAATGGGCCTTTCCGGAATCCTCACGCGTCCGCGCAAGCAGACGCCTACCTCACAGGGAGTCAAGCTGGGTCAGGTCATCGCGCTCGCCAACCAGAAGGGCGGCGTGGCGAAGACGACGACGACGCTCAACCTCGCCGTCGCCTTCAAGGAGCAGGGGTTCAACGTGCTCGCGGTCGACCTCGACCCGCAGGGCAACCTGACGATGAGCCAGGGGATGGACCCGGACTCCGTCGAGCGATCGATGTTCGACGTCCTCGTTCACAGCCTCCCGATCGACGAGGTCATCCACCGGACCGAGATCGACCTGGCCGTCTCGTCGATCGACCTCGCCGGCGCCGAGCTTGCTCTGTCGAGCATGATCGGACGCGAGCGCGCCCTCCAGAAGGGCCTGCTGCCCGCCCGTAGCCGCTACGACTACATCCTCATCGACACGCCCCCATCGCTCGGGCTCCTGACGATCAACGCGCTCACGGCATCGGACAACGTCATCGTCCCGGTGCAGTGCGAGTACCTCTCTCTGCGCGGCCTCGTCCAGCTCGAGAACACGCTCACGATGATCCGCGAGAACCTCAACCCGACGGTCGAGATCCGCGGGATCCTGCCGACCATGTACGACGGTCGCACGCTGCACTCGAAGGAAGCCGTCGAGATGCTGAAGGAGAACTTCGGCGACCTCGTGTTCAACACGCGGATCCGCAAGACCGTGCGCTACGCGGAAGCGCCCGTGCAGGGCAGCTCCGTGCTCAAGTACGACCCATCCGGATCGGCCGCCGAGGCCTACCGCGACCTCGCAAAGGAGGTGCTCGATGGCGCGACGCCGCGCCAGCATGCGTGAGGGCCCGCTCGCCGAGCTCTTCAAGGCGACCGAGGCAGCGCAGCGCCAGTCCGAGAAGGAGGGCGAGCCCGGCCAGAACCCGGGTGAGCAGAAGCCCCGTCCCGAGGATATGGCGACCGTGGAGTCCGCCGCCGCGGCCCCGGAGCCTACGCCCGAGCCGCCCGCCGCCGAGCGTCCGGCACCTCCCGAGCCCTCTCGCGAGCCTGAGCGTCCGTCCGAGGAGCCCACGTTCGTCGATCCGCCTCCGCCTCCGCCGCCCGAGCGCTCTGCGCCCGTCGAGGCCGGCACGGCTGCACCGCCGGCTCCGGCCCCGGTCGCG
>DAITAN010000486.1:0-1645 GCA_036824235.1 Gaiellaceae bacterium
GTTCGACGGGCCCGACGCCCCCGCGGCGCTGGAGGCCTTCGCGGCGCGCCGCTGATCCCTACCCGTTGTGACGGTTCTGGTAGGCAGGCTGCGTCAGACGGCGATCGACGGGTAGTGTCAGACGCTAGCCGGTCCCCAACCGCCACGGACGGTTCCTACCTCGAGAGGCTCCCCACATGATCCGACTCGGAAGGACGTCCGCAGTCCTTGCTGCTGTCGCCGCCGTCGTCGCCGGCGTCATCGTCATACCGCCCGGCGCCACGAGCGCGGCCTGCACCACCACCGTGTCAAGCGTCGCCGCCGCAACGCAGGCAGTGAACGCCGCGCAGCCCGGAGCCACGGTCTGCCTGACCGACGGCACCTACGGCGAGGTCTCGCTGAACGCCGACAAGGCCGCCCCAGGCGTCACCCTGCGGGCCCAGAACCCGGGCAAGGCGACCATCGCCGGGGCCCGCGTGGACGGCAGCTACCTGACCATCGCCCAGTTCCGCATGACCGGCGACTTCGACGTCGCACCCGGCTCGCGCGGCATGACGGCCTTGCACAACTTCTTCGACCTCAACGCCTACGGCGGCTTCGGCGTCATGGCGTGCAGCTCGACCACGACGACCTGCGACGACGTGTCGATCATCGGCAACCGCTTCGCCGGGCGCGCAGAGGAGGACGCGATCCGCGCGAACCGCTACCACGACGGCCCCGACGCCGATCCCTACGGCCTGCTCGTCGAGGGCAACGAGTTCACGGGCAACCAGGAAGCGGGCAGCCACAACGACGTGTTCCAGTCCGTCTATGTGGGCGACGGTCTCTACTTCCGGCGCAACTACCTGCACGCCTTCGGTGGGCAGGGCTTCTTCGTCAAGGACCAGCAGACCCCGGTCACGAACGTCGTGGTCGAGGACAACCTGATCCTCGATCAGAGCCTCCCGTGCGTGCCGGCGAGCCTGTGCCTTGGCTTCCAGGCGTCGCCGTTCCAGATCTTCGGGCCGCTGAGCAACGTCAGCATCCGCCACAACACCGTCTGGCCGGGCCCCGGCGGTGGCAGCACGGTCCTACGCAGTGGCGGCTGGTCGGGCGCGACGGTCTCCGACAACGTGTTCGACAGCTTCGGCCGCGACGACACCGTCAGCGTGTCGGCGGCGAGCAACAACTCCGACTGCGGCGACACCGGCTGGGCCTCGCTCCCCGGCATGCTCAAGCTGTGCGCCCCCGCCTTCCGCGACCCCGCCAACGGCGACTACCGGCTGGCCAACGGCCGCGGCGTGACGTGGGCGGTCGCCGACCAGGACTTCGGTCCCACCGACGCCGACGGCGGCCCGACCGACCCGCCGGACCCGCCCGACCCGCCAGACCCGCCGGACGACGTGACGGCGCCCGAGACGACGATCGGCTCGGGCCCGCAGGGCGAGACCGAGGCGACGAGCGCGAGCTTCGGCTTCGCGTCCAACGAGGCGGGCTCGAAGTTCGAGTGCCAGCTCGACCTCGGCGCCTTCGAGGCGTGCACGAGCCCCAAGCGCTACGACGGGCTCGCAGTCGGCCAGCACGCGTTCAGCGTGCGGGCCACCGACGCGGCCGGGAACGTCGACGACTCTCCGGCCACGCGTGCGTGGACGATCACGGACGGCGGCGGCGGGCCGGGTGAGCCGAC
>DAITAN010000487.1:0-1633 GCA_036824235.1 Gaiellaceae bacterium
GCCTCGTGGGGTCAAGAAGGGAACGAAGCGCGCCAGGCAGTACGAGCACATCAAGGAGAGCGCGAAGGAGCAGGGCGCTTCCACCGACCGTGCCGAGGAGATCGCCGCGCGCACCGTGAACAAGGAGAAGGCGCGCGCAGGCGAGTCGCGAACCCGCTCCCGCACGTCGACGCGAGACATCTCGTCGGGCCGTCGCGGAGGGCTCCGCTCCGGCACGAACCGGCCGAAGGGACGTACCAAGGAGCAGCTCTACAACGAGGCGAAGAACCTCGGCGTCGAGGGTCGCTCCAAGATGACCAAGGCCCAGCTGCAGCGCGCGGTCGCCGGCAAGAAGTCCTAGCTCGGCGACTACCCTGCCGGCGGTGACCCGCCGTCGGCAGGCCTACCGCTCGCTCAGCTCGCTCCAGCGCGACAACCGCGTTTGCCGCGCATGCGCGGAGGCGGGCTTCCCGCTCGAGTCACTGCCGGCCTTCGAAGGGGGTCCCGGTCAGCGGGCGATGATCGTCGGGCAGGCGCCGGGCGTCGTCGAGGGCCTCGAACGGCGGCCGTGGCGTGGCCGGGCCGGACGCACGCTCAGATCCTGGCTCGAGCTCGATGAGGACGCCTTCTACGAGACCTTCTACTGCGCCTCGGCGACGCGCTGCTACCCAGGCAGGCATCCGTCCGGGCGTGGCGACCGCACCCCGACGCCGACGGAGCTCGACCTCTGCTCGTTCTGGCTCGACTGGGAGCTCCGCCTCCTGCGGCCCAGGCTCGTGCTCGTCGTCGGTGGCCTGGCCGTGCGGCGTCTTCTCGGGCTGCCTCGCCTCACCGAGACCATCGGGCAGCGCTTCCCGTTCGGCGAGGCGACGGCCATTCCGCTTCCCCATCCCTCGGGCGCGAGCGGCTGGCTCAACGACCCCGCCAACCGGACGCGACTCGCGGCCGCCCTACTAGTCGTGCGCGAAGAGCTCGCGCACGACTAGTCCTGCATCCGCCTCCAGAGGGGGAACGCGTACCAGAAGAGGATGAAAGCAGCCGCGAGGGTGCTGGTCACGACGGCAGTCGCCGGCTCGCCGAAGAGGTAGTCCGTGATCAGGTAGACGGACGCGGTCATCGCGGCGGCGATGAACACCGTGGCGGCGATCGCCGACCGCGTCGCCATCCGAAGCAGCGCCTCCTTGTCCTGCTTGCGCCAGCGGATGCGGTGTGCGGCAGTCGGTGCGATGAGCAGGACGATGGCGAGCGTCGAGCAGACGAGCGCGGAGAAGTAGACGTATTCCTGGTTCTCCGTCAGCCGCTCGAAGCGGTTCTGGAACGGGAGGATGAGCAGGAAGGCGAATAGCACCTGGACGCCCGGCATCGCGAGCCGGTGCTCCTCGACAAGCTCTCCCCACTCCTGGTCGAGCTCCTGCTTGGTCTTCGGCTCGGCCACCTCCCGCAGCCTACTCAGCGCCGGACGGCCGGGAATACGGGTTCGGGACGGCGAACCAGAGCACGACCGTCTCCTCGGTCTCCGACGGGTTGCGCCAGGCATGCGGGTCGCGCGGCGAGTACGTGAACGTCTCGCCCGCCGTGAGGGTCTGGACCTCGTCGCCGATCCGCAGCTCGAGCGAGCCGGCGAGGACGTAGATGAGCTCGACGTCCGCGGGGA
>DAITAN010000488.1:0-1627 GCA_036824235.1 Gaiellaceae bacterium
CAGGCGGCGCTTCCTCCACAGGCGGTGCCGGCGCGGCCGCGGGAGCGCCGTTCCCGCCGGGCACGCCGTCGGGGTAGATCTCGCGCAGCCGACGAAGGAGCGGAAGGTGCTCGACCAGCGCGTCGGGGTTCGCCTCGAAGAGAGCCCGCCATTGCGGGTCGACCGACTCCGGAGCGGCGAGGTACTCGGCGAAGAGCTCCTCGACGAAGCCGGTGTTCAAATCGTCAATCTGCTCGTGTTCCACGCCCTTCGATGAGCATAGCGATTGCGACGATCGGCGCTTCACCCTCCCGGTAAGCTTCACAAAATGAAGCGCGAACGCTCGGCCGACCCCTACCGCGACCTCGACGTCATCGACTCGCGCGGGCCGCGCTTCAACCAGGCGACGATCGGGCTCCTCGCCCTCGTCTCCGTCGTCACGGGTTGGTGGCCGCTGCTCGCGATCCTTGCGCTCCAGCTCGCGGTCGGCCTCACGCTCGGGCGCCGCTACTGCCTGCCGTGCCTCGCCTACTTCGAGCTCGTCCAGCCCCGGTTCGGCGAAGGCCCCATCGAGGACGCACGGCCTCCGCGCTTCGCCAACCTGGTCGGGGTCGTCGTCCTCGGCTCAGCGTCTCTCGCGCACGCGCTCGGCATGGCCACGCTCGGCTGGGCGCTGGCCCTGCTCGTCGCCGGTCTTGCGCTCCTCGCGGCGGCCACCGGCCTCTGCGCAGGCTGCGAGCTCTACCGCATCGGCGCCCGCGTGCGCGGCATCCGCTCGCACCGCCTCGACCGGGTCGAGCTCGAGGACTTCGGCCTCTCGCCCGACGGCGAGGTCGTGCTCCAGTTCACGCATCCGCTCTGCAGCGACTGCCGCACGCTCGAGCAACGCCTCCGCACCGAGGGGCGCCGCGTGGTCACGGTGGACGTGTCGAAGCAGCCGGACCTGGCGCGCAAGTACGGCGTCGCGCTCGTCCCGACGGCCGTCGCCGTTACCGGGAGCGGGACTGTGCTGGCCCGCCTGGCGGGATGATCGTCAGGCCCGAGGCGACCGTCCGCTTGCCGTCGACGTCGTAGATCACGTCAACGGAGTCGTTCTTCCGGTACGTGCCGGCGACGCCGAAGAACATGCTCGCCCAGCGCCAGAGCCCGAGCCTGCCCTCGCGGGCGAGCGGCTTGGAGAAACGGAGCATCCCGCCCGAGATCACGTAATCGGCGCCAGGCTCCTGCCGGACGCCGTTCACGAAGACCTCGACCGGCCCCGTGGCGTCGGCTGGGAGCGGCACGAGCCAGGCTTCGTCCATCGACGGAAGCCTAGTTCGTGGCCCCGGCTCCTCGAAAGGAACCGAGGAAGCCGGGGGCCCATGGGGGAAACAGATCCCCCATGAGACTCCCCTCGGCGCGCGAAAACCTCTCCCAGCTTCCGGCGATGCCGATTCCGGGGCTCCTCCTCGCCGCTGAGGAGGGTACCCCGTCAGCACTCACTGAACCACATAACGGGGGATTTTCAACTCCCCCGAAAGAGTGACTTTTGTGCCGAAGCCGGGCTCCCGCCCGGCCCAATAGAATCGCAGCGGCTATGCGGACGAAGCCCGCCGTCATCGCCGCGCTCGCGGCGCTCGCACTCGCGGCCGCCCCGGTCGCCCTGGCG
>DAITAN010000093.1:0-8072 GCA_036824235.1 Gaiellaceae bacterium
ATCGAGGTGCCGCAGACGCCGAGGCGGGCTCGGGCTCGCTCGGCGCGGACGCCGGCGTCGGCTGTGTCGACATCGGGCTCGGTGACCTCGGTGACGGGCTGCAGATCGGCTCGTGCGAGGCGATCATGCCTCCGTCCACCGAGGACC
Organism: Gaiellaceae bacterium; assembly: GCA_036824235.1. Taxonomy (GTDB): domain Bacteria; phylum Actinomycetota; class Thermoleophilia; order Gaiellales; family Gaiellaceae; genus JAIBJN01. Next base: position 148 of record DAITAN010000093.1, read on the forward strand.
CCGGCGACGAGGGCTCCGGCGAGCTCCCGACCGAGACCGGTGACGGTGTCGCCGGTGCGGACGCGGGTGCCGACGGAAGCGCTGGCGACGAGGCCGACTGCATCGCCTACGACGAGCTGTCCAGCTCGGGCCTGCCCTACGGCATGCCGCCGTGGCTCGCAGGCATCATCGGCATCGCTCTCGGCGCCTTTCTCGCGAGGCGTCGCCGGCCGCAGGCGGAGGACGTCGCGGTCTAGAAGCTCCGCTCCAGGCCGGAACAACGAGGGGCGGCCCGGTGTGTGCCGGGCCGCCCCTCCGACTGTCTAGGGACGGACGCGGACGACCGCGCCGGCCCCGGGGCCGAACACGGTGCCGGTCGTGACGTTGAGCGTGCCGTCGTAGCTGACTGCGACCCCGCCGGGAGCCATGAGCGTCCCGGTGGCGAGCTCGGTCTTCGTCCCGCCCTTCACGGCCCACAGCGCGCCGATCGGAGGTGCGCCGAAGACCTCGACGCCGAGGAGGCCGTCCTTCACGATCTCGAGGACGTACATCGTCCCGTCGCGCCCGAAAGCAAGGTCGATGACCGACGTGAAGCCCGTCGCGACCGTGCGGCAGGAACCAACGCTCGGGTTGGCCGGATCGCAGGTCGCTCCGGCCGCGCCGGGCTCGATCCGCCAGATGCGCGACTTACCTTGCGGGAACGGGAAGCCCTTCAGCTCGGACACGTACCACGCGCCGTCGGGGCCGATGGCTACGGCGGTCGGGACCGCCTCGACGGGAAACGGTTCGCCCGGCTCGACGGGGCCCGGGAACGGGAGGCCGGCCGGCCACGGCGCGAGCTCCGGCTTGAAGCGTGCGACCGTGGTGATCCTCCGCCGCGTGTCGACCTTCAGGAGGTCGTTGCCTGCCGCGTCGGTGACGAGGACGCCCCCGCCGGGAAGCAGCGCAAGGCCGTTCGGGTTGGACTCGTCCGGGATCCCTTCCTGGTCGTCCGGGTCCGGGTCGGACACCTGGTAGCCCGCGATGTCGACGGACTCGACGATCTTGCCCTTGCGGTTCAGGCGCACGAGCCGCCCGAAGTCGCCTCCACCTTCCTCGGGTGGCCCGCTCAGCACGGCCCACACCTTGTTCAGGGACTTGAAGGCGACGTCCACCGGCCCGTTGCCCGTCTCCGGGTCGACGGGCAGGGTCGCGAAGGTGCGGACCATGGGCGCGCCGCGACGCCGCGGCTCGACGAGGGTCAGCTTGCCGTTTCCGGACTCCGCGACGAGGACGCTCCCGGCACCCCCGGCGGCGATGCCGCGCGGGTTGTCGAGGCCCTCGATGAGGGTTCCGCCTGGATCGGGCTTCGCCGACGCCGTGGAGGCGAAGACCGAGATGACGACGAGTATCGCCGCCGCTGCGCACAGCGCGTAGCGACTTCTTGCCACAGATAACCCCTTCCTCTTGTTGCGTGCTTGCGACGCTGATGATCACCATGGGCGCAAGCGGGGGTCAACTGTGCCTTCGGGTAGGCTCAGGCTGGAGCAACCCGCGCATGCGCTCGACACTGGCCGCACTCTCGATCGGCTTCGTGCTCCTCGCCGCGGGCTGCGGCGGAGACGATGCCGGGGCCGACGCATGGGCCGGCGACGTGTGCTCGAGCGTCCAGGAATGGAGGGAGAACCTGACGTCGCTCGCGCTCGACGCGCAGGTGGAAGGCCTCTCGCCGGAGTCCGTCAGGACGGCCATCGACGGCGGCGTCGAGGCCACGCGCAGGCTGCGAGGCCAGCTCGATGACCTCGGCCCTCCCGACACCGAGGCGGGTGACGAGATCGAGCGGGAGCTCGACGAGCTGGCCGACCAGGTGCTCGACGAGGTGGAGGCTGCGCAGGCCGAGGCGGAAGCGCTGCCCGAGGACCAGAGCGTCGGCGAGCTGATCGAGTCGCTCACATCGATTGCGGGCGGCCTTCAGGCGGTCGTGGGCGATGTCGAAGCGACCTTCGCCGACATCCAGGAGCTCGAGCCGGGGACGGAGCTCGAGGAGGCCTTCGAGAGCTCGGAGGACTGCCGAGACCTGCGCGAGGATGGCGGCTAGCCTGCCCGCCGCGAGCCCCGAGCCCTCGAGGCCGGGGTCGCGCCTTCTTCTCGAGGTCGCCCTTGCCGTCTCCGTGGCGGTGGCCTTCGCGGACTCCTCGATCGTCGTCCTCGCTCTGCCCGAGCTCTACGTCGACTTCGACACCTCCATCCCGGGGATCTCGTGGGTCGTGACGGCGTACAACCTCGCCGTCGTCGTAGCGGCGCTCGCGCTCCTTCCGTTCGTGCGGCGCGTGCGGCCCGCGTGGATCGCGCTCGCCGGGCTCCTCGTCTTCCTGGTCTCGTCAGTGGTGTGCGCGCTCGCCGACGACCTGGGGATGCTCATTGGAGGCCGTGTGGCCCAGGGTGTCGGCGCGGCGCTCCTCCTGGGCGCCTCGCTTCCCCTCTTCATAGCCATCGGGGACCGGCGGGAGCGCGCCGTCGGGATCTGGATCGCCGCCGGGACGCTCGGCACCGCAGTGGGGCCTGCCCTGGGCGGCGTTCTCACGGAGGCCTTCGACTGGCGCGCGATCTTCGCCTTCCAGGCGCCCCTCGCCGCGGCGGCGGTCGTGGCCGCGCTCGACTCTCGCGCGCGGGCGCTCCCGCCTCCGTCGCCCATCTCGGAGCGCGTGCCGCTCGGCTCGGCGCTCGCGCTCGTCTTCACGTACGCCGCTCTCGTGGGCGCCCTCTTCCTGGCCGTGCTGCTCGTCGTCACCGTCTGGGGCTACGGCCCGCTCTCCGGGGCGGCAATCGTGAGCGCGCTGCCGCTGGCGGCGCTCGCCGTGCGGCCGATCTCCAAGCGGTTGCCGAGCCCCGCCGACCTGGCGGGCGGTTCCGTCCTGCTCGCGGCGGGGCTGATCGGGCTCGCGCTCCTGCCCGCGAGCGAACCGGCCTACGCCGTCCCGGCGCTCGCGCTTGCGGGCGCCGGTCTCGGGCTGGCGTTGCCGCCGCTCACGCGCGCGTCGGTCCCCGATCACGGTGAGCTCGGTCGCAGCGCCACCGTCTCTGTCGGCGTGAGGCACCTCGGTCTCGTGGTCGGGCTCCTGGCGGTTGCGCCGCTCCTCGCCGCCGAGCTGGACGAGGCCGCCGACCGCGCGACGATCAACGCCACCGCGGTCATCCTGGACGCGCCGCTCCCGATCCAGACCAAGATCCCTGTCGCGCTCGACCTGTACGACGAGTTCCAGGCGACGCCCGAGGGCGAGATTCCCGACCTGGCGAGGCCGTTCGACGAGCACGGTGCCGACGACGACGAGGTCGTGCGCGAAGCGCGCGACACTCTCCTCGACGAGGTGCAGGCAGTGCTGACGCGCGCGTTTCGGTCGTCCTTCGCGCTCTCGGCCGTCTTCGCGCTGCTCGCCGGCGCCGCCGCGGTGGCGTTCGCCAGGAGGTCTCCGGCATGAGCCGCGCGCGTCAGGGCTACGCGGCGCTCGCCGCGCTCCTGGTCGCTGGGGCCGTCCTGATAGCGATCGAGCTCAGCCGGGGCGCTCTCGACTACGGCGAGTCGATCGCCGCCGATCCCTGCGTGGCGCGCGAGCCCTTCCCGGGTGACGGCTTCGAGGCCACGCTCCAGCGCATCGCGCTCGACGGGCTCGACGGCGCCGCGTGCGAGCTCGGCACGACGCGCGAGGAGCTCGTGCTCTCGTTCGACTCCGAGCTGGGCGTGGACGTCGAGTGGGACGAGGAGACACTCGAGCGTGCGCTGCGCGGCGGGCTGGAGGAGGCGATCGCCGACGCCGAGGAGCGCGGCTCCATCGGCGGGCTCGAGGCGCGCATCCTCCGTGAAGTCGTTTCGCGCGCCCCGCTCGACTGGCTGATCGAAGGAGGCGGTGACCTCGCCGACCTCTTCGGCGGGATCTTCGACCGGCGCTGAGTGACCCGCGACGCGCGCGGCGGCGTATGAATGGCGTGCGGGAACCTTTCGCGGACCGGCCGGGTCTGAAGGGCATGCGGATGCTCGTGCCGGCCGCGGCTCTTCTCGTCGTTCTCCTCTCTGCTGCGGCCTGCGGCTCGGGTGAACCGGGGGCGGTCGGGGGGAGCACCGGTGCGGGCGATGACGCGCCCCCGCCGACCGTCCCGGCTCCCGACGCATCGCAGCTCTACGAGGGGGACGGGACCGTGCTCGAGGATGAAAACCACGGTCCGGAGCTCTGCCTCGGCGGAGTCGCTCTTTCGCTCCCGCCGCAGTGCGGTGGCGTGCCCCTTGCGAACTGGGACTGGGACGCTGTCGACGGTGAGCAGTCGGGCTCGGGCACGACCTGGGGCGAGTATCACGTCGCGGGGACCTACGACGGCGGAGTGGTCACCGTGACCGAAGTCGGGCCATCCGACCCCGCCGGCCTCGGCGCCGGCGCGGGCACCGCCCGCAGCTTCGCCACTTCCTGTCCGGAGCCCTCCGGCGGCTGGCCGACGGTTGAGCCCGGCCTGGTGTTGGAGGAAGAGTTCGCCGCGGGTGCGAGCATCGCGCAGGCGCGCCCGGATCATGTCGCCCTCTGGGTCGACTACCCCGGCGGCCTCACGCCGGAGGACGTCGACCAGATGATGGTCGAGGGGAAGCCGGTCGCGAAGGTCATGAACGTCGTCGTGACCGGCGACGTGGCCGAGACCGAGGCCGCCATCCGTAAGGTCTGGCGCGGCCCGCTCTGCGTCGTGCAACACGAGGGCCGGACGCAGAAGGAGCTTCAAGCCATTCGAGCCGAGGCCGAGAGATTCATCCAGGAGGAGCTTGGGCTCGAGATGACCTGGTCGCAGGAAGGCGACGTCGGCCTGGCCGCCGAGGTCGGCGTCGTGATCGACGTCGGCGGCGCAGGCCAGAGGGCCGTCGACGAGCGCTATGGGTCGGGCATGGTCAAGCTCTTCCCGGGCCTCAGGCCCGTCGAGTAGCGGGCTTCACTCGGCCGATACCGGATCGCTCCCTCGCCGTAACCCACGAGCCCAGTTCACGCGGCGATCATCCATTGCAGGATCGACTCCGGGACCAACGGATCGTTCGGGACGACGCCGAACTCCTCCTGCTCGGTCGCCAAGCGGAACGGCTCATGAGCAACGGGAGGACCGCGGAGGGCCCCTGGCAGCGGCACCAGGGGCTCTCCAAACCGTTCTGATGAGCGAGGGGCGGGTTTCCCCGCCCCTCGCATTCGTTCCCGTCTCCCTAGCGGTCTACTGGTCTGCCCAATAGACGGCGGAGCCGACCATCGGCCATTCGCGCTCCGGGTCCGCCCGATGGAGCGGGTTGAGCGAGAAGGCCGCGATCCGCGACGTTCCCGCCGTGTTCGCGCCGTGCACAAGGAGGGCCGCGCCCCGGACGGGGCGCGGCCCTCCTTCGGATTAATCTCGCTAGCCGTCCGTCAGGTTCGACCAGAGGGCGCCCTGTGCAATGAGCGTCCACTCCCGCTCGCCGTCCATCCGCGAGAACGGATCGGCCGCGAAGCCCAGGTAGCGGCTGTTCGCCGTCGTGGCCCCGTGGACGATCATCGGCGCCCCGCCGACGGCCGCGTCGCGTTCGAGCCAGAGGCCCGAGACGAACAGGTCGCCGGTCGAGCCGAGGTAGCGGCCGTCCACGGCCGCGCCCGTCGGGACGGCGGAGAAGTACGTCATGCTCGACGGCAGGAACAGCGTGTCCCGCGACGGGTACGCGCCGGTGAGCGGGCTCGCGGCCCCGCCGACGTTGTCCCAGAGCGCGATGCCTCCGCCGGCATCATCGATCCCGCGGGTGAACGTGTCGACGAGTCCTGCGGCAGTCATGAACGTGAAGTTCGTCGCCGACTGGCCCGTCCCGATGTAGCCGCCGCCGCGGGCGAAGAACGCGGTCAGCCGCGCTCTCGCGTTCGCGCTCGTTGCTGCCGGGTACGCAGTGCCCGTGTTGTAGAGCACGTCGATCCCGGCGAGGGGATCGGTCGCGGCGTTCTGGAGCGAGTTCGGTCCGGTGACGGTCGAGACAAACGAAACGTCCGAGCCGAAGACGGCCTCGAGGCCCTCGAAGATCGGCCGGGTCGTCGTCGACGTCTCGGGCGTCGCGCTGTTCACGAGCACGCCGACCTTCGGCGCCCTCGTTACGAGCGTGCTCGGCGGCTTGGAGCCGATCCCGCGCCTGAACGTGATGCCGGCGGCCTCACCGGCCTCGTCGAGCGCTTTGGCCGCGGCCCAGTCGGGCGGGGAGAAGATCAGGCTCCCTGCCGGCAGGGTGTCGCCGTTCTTGACCCGGAAGGGCGCCTCCGCCAGCTCGGCGTCCACGCCGCTCCGGAGCACGTCGAGGATGGCCCGGGCCTCGATCGGCCCGCGAACCGTGACGGCGTACCAGCTGGCCGGGACGCCCTTGCCGCCCTCGAGGCCGCCGTGGAGGTCGGACGGCTTGCGGATCTCGTTCGTGCGCGGCCTGAAGCTCCCGTCGCCGCGCGCGACCTCGACGACGTCGGCGCCCCACACGAGACCGTGGCTCCACGCTCCCGGAGGCGCGTAGAGGACCGAGATCCGGTCGGAGATGTCCTGGCCGGGGCTCAGGGTGGTCAGGGCGAGCCCGCGCAACGCCTGGTCCATCCAGACGACGTACGAGCCCTTCGGGTACTTCGTGCCGTTCCACCGGAAGTCGTTCTTGGCCCTCGACACGTCGATCCCGTTGTCGAGCAGCCATTGCACGAGCCGGTTGGCCTCGGCGTCCGAGCGCTGCCCGTCCCCGAACGGGATCACGTACGCCTTCGGGTACTCGATCATCCAGTTGTGGTTCTCCTCGTCGAACCCGCGGGAGGCGACGAGCGGGTCGTCACAGCAGTTCGGCCGTTCGGCGTCGTTCACGCCGCGCTCGTAGATCTCGACCTGGTCGCGCATCATCGCCTCGCGGTGCGAGAGCCAGTAGTCCATCGAGGAATAGAAGACGACGTACTGCGCCTTCTTCGAGCCGAGCCGGCCCTCGCCGCCGCAGCCGGCAGGGTCGTCGAGGTCGCCCGTGGCCGGGTCGTACACGGGCTGAAGCGCGGTCGAGTTGCACATCTCGACCGTCGAGCCGTCGATCCCGAGCAGTGAGATGTACGTCTGGGTGTAGAAGGGACCCCAGTCGTCCCAGCCCTCGGCCGTGGCGGCGCTGGGCGGCGTTCCCGCTGCATCGCAGTTGGGGAAGAAGTCGCCCCACATCGGGTGATCCGCCCACGGGCAGAAGTCGTTCACAGGCCGCTGGATCCCGTAGCCGTTCGAGCCCGGCAGCCCCGGGACCGCGGTCAGCCGCGCTTCGTTGTCATCGAGCCGGCGCTGGTTCCAGTACGCGAAGATGTCGTACTCCATGCCCGGGTTGTGCGGCTTCGTGAGGCCGTCGTCGAGGGTCGGGTTGTAGTAGCCGTGCAGGGCGAGCCCGTTCGTCGCGAGCCAGCGCTGCTGGACGCGGACGTTGTTCTTCACCTCGGGCTGCGACTGCACGAGGAAGTCGCGGTTCATGTCGAAGCGGTTCTCGTTCTGGCGGATGCCCATGACCCGCCCGTCGGGGTTCATCGAGGGGATGATCACGAGGACCGAGTGATTCAGGATCTCGTCCACGATCTGGTTCGCGCCGAGCGGCGTCGTCGCGAGGTCGCGGATCACCTGCATCATCGCGTCGCCGCCCTCTTCCTCGTTCCCGTGGATGTTGGCCTCGATGAAGACCGGCATCTTCACGTCGTCGCCCCATTGGCGGAGAAGCTTCTGCGCCCGGCGCGGATCGTCGAGCTCGATCTCCCGCAGCTGCAGGTAGCGCTTGTAATCGCGGCGCTGCTCAGCCGTCTCCAAGGCGTTCACCACGACTTCGTAGTGGTCGCGCCCGCCCGCGGTCTTGCCGACGACCGAGTACGTGAAGCGCTGCGGGAACCCCGCCGCGCTCGCCTCGGCCTGGATCTTGTCGAGGGTGCATCGGATCGCGCCGTATGGGA
>DAITAN010000489.1:0-1616 GCA_036824235.1 Gaiellaceae bacterium
GTACGGGACGACGACCGGGCGCGAGCGCCGCTGCGGCTGGCTCGACCTCGTGGCGCTGCGCTTCGCCGTGCGGGTCAACGGGATGACGAGCCTGGTCTTGACGAAGCTCGACGTCCTCTCCGCCTTCGAACAGATCCCCGTCTGCACCCGCTACCTGCTGCCCGACGGCACCGAGACGGACGAGTTCCCGGCCCATCAGAGCGACTTCCACCATGCTCGGCCCGTGTACGAGACCCTGCCCGGCTGGAGCGTCTCGCTCGAGGAGGCCGAGTCCCTGACCGACCTCCCGGACGCCGCGCGCGCGTACGTCTCCTTCATCGAGGAGCAGCTCGGAGTCGAGGTCTGCCTGATCAGCGTCGGCGCCGAGCGCGAGCGCGTCGTCGCCCCGCGGGGGCTCGCCGGCGTCGCCGGATGAGCGGCGGACCGCGGCTCGCACTCGACCACGTCCAGGTCGCCGCGCCTCCCGGTCGCGAGGATGACGCGCGCCGCTTCTACGGCGGCCTCCTCGGGCTTCCCGAGCTGGAGAAGCCTCCGGCCCTGGCAGCGGACGGCGCCTGGTTCGCGCTCGCCGGCGGCGCGCTCAACGTGGGCATGACGGACACGTTCGTCCCCGCCGCGAAGGCCCACCCCGGCCTCCGCGCCGAGAGCGTGGACGCGCTCGACAAGCTGGCGCACCGACTCGCCGCGGAGGGATACCCGGTCGAGTGGGACGGCATGCTGCCCGGGCACCGGCGCTTCTACACGCGCGACCCGTTCGGCAACCGGCTCGAGCTGCTCGCCACGGCGCCCGGACCGGGATAATCGCACCCATGCGTCGCGTCAATCTCTTCACCGCAGGGGTCGAGGACTCGCCCGAGCGGCCGGACGGCTGGCGCTTCGCCTTCGCCCGCCTCGCGCCGGACCTCGGCGCGACCCTGATCGGCGCCTCGGTCTACGAGCTCCCGCCGGGCCAGACCAGCTTCCCCTACCACTACGAGTACGGCTGCGAGGAATGGCTCCTCGTCGTCACCGGTCGCCCCACCCTGCGCGACCCCGAGGGCGAGCACGAGCTCGAGCCCGGCGACGTCGTCTGCTTCCCGGAAGGCCCGGAGGGCGCGCACGCCGTCGCCAACAAGAGCGATGAGCCCGTGCGGATCGTGATTCTGTCGACCAAGGGCTTCCCGGCGGTCGCCGTCTATCCGGACAGCGACAAGATCGGGCTCTGGACGGGGAACGAGGGCGACGACGTCATGGTGCGGCGCGAGAGCGACGTCGAGTACTGGGACCGCGAGCTCTGAGGCTCGCGCTCGACCACGTCGTCATCGCGGTCAGCGACTGGGATCGCTCGAACGCCTTCTACCGCGACGTCCTCGGCGCCGAGATCGTCTCACTCGAGCACGGCCGGTTTGCCTATGCCTTCGGCGACCAGCGGCTGAACGCCCACGGCCCCGACACGGATGTGGGCAGCCTAGTCGCGACCGAGCCGGTGCGTCCCGGGAACGGCGACCTCTGCTTCGTCTGGCCCGGCCCGATCGAGGAGGCCGCCGAGCACCTGCGGGCCCACGAGGTGGAGATCGAGGCGGGGCCCGTCGAGCGGGCGGGAGGACGCGGACAGGGCGCGAGCGTGTACTTCCGCG
>DAITAN010000094.1:0-8024 GCA_036824235.1 Gaiellaceae bacterium
GGTTCTTCGGGTTCGCCATGTCGATGAAGTCGATGACGATGATCCCGCCGATGTCGCGCAGCCGCAGCTGGCGCACCACTTCGATGACCGCCTCGAGGTTGTTCTTCGTGATCGTGTCCTCGAGCCGGCCCTGGGACGACTTGCCGCGTCCGCCGACGAACCGGCCGGTGTTGACGTCGATCACGGTGAACGCCTCGGCGTAGTCGAAGATCAGGTAGCCGCCGGACGGGAGATCGACCCTGCGGCTGAGCGTCGAGTTGACCGCCTCGCGCACGCCGGACTTCTCCAGCAGCGGCTCCTTGCCGTTGTAGCGCTCGACGCGCGCCGCGAGCTCGGGCGACGTTCGCTTGAGGTAGCCGACGATGCGGCGGTACGTTCGCTCGTGGTCGACGACGACGCGCTTGAAGTCCCTGATGAAGAGATCGCGGACGATGCGAAGGGGCAGCTCCGCCTCCTGGTAGACGAGCGCAGGCGCCTCGGTTCGGGCGGCGCGCCCGCGGATCGTCGACCAGAGCTTGAGCAGGAGCTTGAGGTCGCCCGAGAGCTCCTCCTCGGAGGCCCCTTCGGCGGCGGTGCGGACGATGAGCCCGCCCTCCGGCAGCTCGAGGCCCTTGCAGATCTTCTTCAGGCGCTCGCGCTCGTCGTCCTCGAGCCTGCGCGAGACGCCGATCCCGTCGCCGTACGGGGTGTAGACGAGGAAGCGGCCCGGCAGCGAGATCTCGGTCGTCAGCCGGGCGCCCTTCGTCCCCATCGGGTCCTTGACCGCCTGGACGAGGACCTCCTCACCGCGGGAGATCAACTCCTGAATGCGCTTCCCGTGGCGCTTGCCTTCCAGCTCGGGGACGACGATCTCGTCGACGTAGAGGAAGCCGTTGCGCTGGAGGCCGATGTCGACGAACGAGGCCTCCATGCCCGGGAGGACGTTGTCGACGACCCCCTTGTAGATGTTGCCGGCGACCGACTTGCGCTCGGGCCGGCCGAGGTAGACCTCGGCGGGCTTGCCGTCCTCGAGGACGGCAACCGTCTGCTCGCCGACGTCGATGGAGACGAAGATCTCCTTTTTGACGTCCGGGAGGACGATCTTCGGTGGGGCCGCGGCAGGCTTGCGCGCCGGAGGCCGCTTGCGCTCGCGCTGAGAGGACGGCTTCCGCTGCGGCTTCGCCTCGGGCGCATCGGTCTTCTCAGCCGTTACCGCGGTTGCGGACTCGGGCTTCTTCTTCGTGCGGCCTCGGCCGCCGCGGCTTCCGCGGCGCCGGCGGGCCGGCGTTCTCTCAGCCGCCGCCTCGGCGGAATCCCGCCGAGTCGGCCTCTGCTCGGTGGGCGCTTCGGGAGCGGCCGCCTCGTGCGGCGCCGCCTCCCCGCGCTTCTTCCAGCGAAACCAGGACACGTGTGTTGACTCCTTTCGGGCGCACGCCGCGCTCGGCGCCGTCAAGGCGCGCCCCCAGCCGCAGCGTGTCTGCCTCAAATCTCATAGGTCTTGGCGCCGGGTATCCGTCTGCCCGAAATCGGGCTCGGTGCTCCGTGCGCATCCCTTTCAGGGTAGCAGTAGGCCCCGCTCCGACCGCCTACGCCGCAGCCGGGCGAAGCGCCGTTCGCTTCCGGTCGACGGACCGCAGACGCTGGTTCAGACGCGCCCAGGCCCAGGGCTCGACCTCGTCGTATCGCCCCGTCGCAGCCTCGGCCTGAGTCGCCTCGAGGTACTCGAACCACGCATCGGCTTCCTCGATCAGAAGCGCTTCGTGCGTCTCCACGCTGTCCATGCGCGGGAAGGCTAGGACCGGGACCGGACGGACCCCCCGATCAATCTTGTGCCTCCAGCCGCGAAGTACGCCTCGGCCGCCTCGCCGACCGCCCGAGTGGCCGCGTAGGCGATGCCGCCTTTCACCGCCCAGCCGAAGCCGGGGACGAGGCCGACGAGCTGGCGGGCGACGGTCCGGAAGCCGAGACCGGCCGCGACCACGGTGAGGATCTCGACCGCGCGCTCCTTGTCCAGTTCCTCCCCGTGTGCCGCCGCGATGCGCAGGACCATCCGGATCTGGTTCAGCGTGAGCACGGGGAAGTCCGCGCCGGGGATGAAGATCGCGACGCCGAGAACGCCGTTCTGCACCGAGAATTTCTTGATGATCTGATCGACGATCTCGGACCGCACGGCCGGGAGGCGGGCGGCGAGCTGGTAGCCGGCTTCCTCGGCTCGGTCGGCGATCCGCTCAGCCAGGTCATCGATGGGCAAGCGCTTTCCGGGCGCGACGGCGACGACGTCCGTGTCGAGCACGTACGGGACGGTCGGCACCTCGCCCTCGGGAACGCCGACCAGGACGCAGACGACGCCCACGCCCTTGCGGATCGCGAGGCGCAGCGACTTCTCGTCCTCCTCGCTCGGCTGCGGGCCGTCGACTGCATAGAGCACGACCCGGGACCCTTCGACGTCGTAGGCCGAGAGCGGCTTGCCGGACAGGTCGCGAACGGCGTCGGCGTCGCCGCCCTCGACGAACGCCGCCCGGATGGCGCCCGCGTGCTCCGGCGAGCCCGCGACGATGATCGGCCGGAAGTCCTCCTCGACCGCACGGAGCTCCTTGAGCACGCTCCAGACGGACATCGGGCTGATCGGAAGCCGCGCCACTAGCGAAGGCCGGCGAGGCGGCCGCGGACGTGGATCGCCTCGAGCATGCCGACCATGAGAAGCGTCGTGATGAGCGAGCTACCGCCGTAGGAGACGAGCGGCAGCGGGATGCCGGTGACCGGCGCGATCCCGATCGTCATCCCCACGTTGATGAAGAGCTGGATCAGGAGCGCAAAAACGATCGAGCCCGCGACGACGGCGGCGAAGAGATCCCGCGCGACGGCGACGATCTTGATCCCGCGCCAGATGATGATCCCGTAGAGCATGAGGAGGATGGCCGCTCCGAGGAAGCCCCGCTGCTCGGCGAGCGACGAGAAGATGAAGTCTGTCGAGTGCTCGGGCAGGTAGTTGAACCTCGTCTGCGTCGCCTGGGCGACGCCGCGACCGTCGAGGCCGCCCGAGCCGACGGCCGTGATCGACTGGTTGACGTTGTACGTCGAGCCGCTCGGGTCGATGTCGGGGTCCACGAAGCCGATCAGGCGGTCGCGCTGGTAGGGCTCTAGGACCTCGACGCCCGCGGACGGGAGGAACCAGAGCAGGGCGCCAGCCACGACAGCCGCGATGACTCCGAGCACCGCCAGGTGCCGCCATGGCGTCCCGCCGAAGAAGAGCGCGCCGAGAACGCACGCGCCGTAGACGAGCGAGGTGCCGAAGTCGGGCTCCTTGAAGACGAGCGCGGTCAGCGGGAGCGCGATCGCAACGATGCCGAGCGTCGTCCTCCACTCGTTCATCCGGTGGCGGCGCTCGGCCACGAAGCCCGCGAGGGCGAAGATGAGCGCGAGCTTGCCGAGCTCCGAGGGCTGGAAGTTGAAGAAGCCGATCTCGATCCAGCGCTTCGACCCGCGCACCTCCTCGGCGAGGACGAACACGGAGAGCAGCAGGACGAGCGAGGCGCCGTAGAGCGGGATGCGCAGCCGCCGGTAGACATCGGGGTTCACCACCATCGTCAGCGCGAGGAGGAGCCCGCCGACGGCGACGTAGATCAGCTGCCGGTAGACGTAGTAGTCGGGATCGCCCACCACGTCGTTGCGGGTCACCGACTCGAGCACCCAGAGCCCGTACGCGACGAGCGCCCCAGCTGCCAGGAGCAGCAGGTAGTCGACGTGCCGGATGAATGCGCCGAGCTCCCAGGCGGCCGCCTGCGCGCGGGTGGGCTGCTGGACTCGGTTGACCGGGATGGCCATTAGTCGGACTCCTGGATCGTCGCCGAGTAGCTGCCGGGCTCGATGTCGAAGTAGTCCTCGAAGACCTTGAGCGCGACGGGCGCGGCCGCCTCGCCGCCGTGGCCGCCGTTCTCGATCAGGGCGCAGACCGCGATCTCGGGATTCTGGTACGGCCCGTAGCCGCACCACCAGGACTGGTCGCGCAGACCCTGGTAGCCGGGGAGGGTGACGAACTTCTCCGCCGTCCCCGTCTTGCCCGCGATCGGAACCGGGAACGCGCCGAAGACGCTCTGCGAGGTGCCGTAGCTCGCGTGCGTGGCATCGAAGAGGCCCTCTTGGACGGTCGTGAGGTTGTACGGGTCGAGGCCCAGCTCGACGGGCGGCTTCGGGGTGAACGGGCGCAGCACGACCGCAGGCTCGCCCACGTTCCGCGGCTCCTCGACGGCCTTGACGAGGTGCGGCTCGACGAGCCTGCCGCCGTTGGCGATCATCGCGTAGGCCCGCGTCATCTGGAGCGGGGTCACGAGGAGATCGCCCTGGCCTATGGCGAGCTGGACGGACTCACCGCTCGTCCAGAGCTTGTCGATCTCGGTCTCTTCGGTGCGCCTCTCCCACTCGGGCGTGGGGACGACCCCCTTCGACTCGGGCCTGAGGTCGACGCCCGACGGGACGCCGAAGCCCATCTTCCTCGACCACTTCTGGAGCGGTGAGCCCTCCTGGCGGTAGAAACGGAGAGCGACGTCGTAGAAGTACGTGTCGCACGAGTTCGCGAGCGCCGTGGACAGGATCATCGGCTCGTCCCTGTACGGATCCCAGTTCATGAACGTCTGGCCGTCGATGACCTCCTTGCCCGTGCACTGGATCGTCTCCCCGGCGCTGAGCAGCCGCTCCTGGAGCGCGGCGAGCGCCGTGATCGGCTTGAAGGTCGAGCCGGGCGGGTAGGTGCCGTCGATCGCTCGGTTGAGCGTCGGGAAGTTCGCGCTCTCCTTCCTGAGAGCCTCGAGGTCACTCTCGTCGACCGTGCCGACGTAGAGGCTCGGGTCGAAGGACGGGTTGGACGCCAGCGCGAGGACCTCGCCCGTATTGACGTTCATGGCCACGAGGGCGCCGCCGTTCGCCGCCCACTCGCCGTTGTCGTGAGCGAGCCTGACGCCGAAGTCCAGGGCCTCCTCGGCCGTGCGCTGGAGCTCGTCGTCGATCGTCAGGCGGATGCTGTCGCCGGACTCCGGCATCTGGCTGAACTCCCGCTCGCTGGTCACGCGGCCGAGCGCGTCAACGTAGACACGTCCGAGGCCCGGCTGACCTCGAAGGTAGGAGTCGTAGGCGGCCTCGATCCCGGTCTGACCGATTCGGTCGCCGGCCGCGAGCGTCCCGGCCTTCCGCGCCTCCAGCTGCTCGGCCGTGATCTCGGACTCGTAGCCGAGGATCTGCGCGGCGATCGTCCCCTTCTCGTAGCGGCGGAGGTAGGTCTCCGTGATCTGCACTCCCGGGAACTCGGTCTGGTGCTCGAGCAGGAACGCCGCCCGGCGGTCGCCCACGTCGGAGCTGATCGTCACGGGGGTCAGCGGATCGTTCGCGAGCTGCTTGTTGACCTTGGCTTTCACGACCTTCGGGCGCAGCCCGAGGACGCGCGAGAGGCGGACGAGCATCGCGGCACGTCGCCTGTACGAGACGTCCTCGAGCGCCGCGGGCCACACCTGGACGAGTGTGCCCGGCATGTTCGTGACCAGCACGTCGCCGTCGCGGTCGACGATGGGGCCGCGCTGCGCCTGGAGGCGGAAGCTGCGGATCTGGTTGTTCTGCGCGTCGGCGAGATACTGGTCGCCCGAGATCACCTGCAGCGCCCAGAGCCGGAAGAAGAGGGCGCAGAAGACGATGATGGCGAGGACGCCGAAGATCCCCACCCGCAGCGCCATCTGCGGGGAGAAGCGGTACGGCTCCTCGACGCGCGGGTCGGGCGGAAGGAAGCCTGGGCCGCGGGTCGGCTCCCGGACCGGCTTAGACAGCGGGGCTCACCTCGCGGCGAATCCCCACCTGCGGCGGCAGGAACCGTGCGCACAGACCGTAAATCGGGTAGGCGATAAGCATGTTGAGGGCGAGGCTCGGCAGCAGGACGCCCAGGAAGAGCTGGGAGGCGGCGATCGTCTCGCCGAGCATGAAGTAGAGAACCGCCGAGCCCAGGGTCACGCCGGTCGTCGCCAGCGCGACCGCGATCAGGAGCGGGTGCGCGGACGTGCGGGTGGTGACCTCACCGAAGCGGCCCGTCCAGTAGCCGGTGATCGTAAGGAGCAGCGATGTCATCCCGAACGTGCCGAACGATGCGGTGTCGAGCACAAGGCCGGCCGCGAACCCTCCGGTCGCGCCGAAGATCGGTCCGCGCAGGAGCGAGACGGCGACGAGCGTGACGAGTACGACGTCCGGGTGACCCTCCCCTACCTCGATCCAACCGGCGATGGAGACCTGCACGAGAGTGGCGAAGAGGATCAACCCTCCGGCCTTCAGTGCGTCGATCCCGGTCACGGCTGGTTGGTCTGTCCCTGTTTTGCTCCCCGAGCCCGTCCCGGACGCTCGGCTCGCGGCTTCTCGACGAGGACGATCACGGCGGACAGCGAGTCGAAGTCGACGAACGGCGTCACCTGGACGCGCTTGTAGAGGTCGACGTCCTGCTGGCCGACCGACTCCACCGTCCCGATGGCGATGCCGGGCGGGTAGAGGGACTCGAGCTTCCGCGTCGTCCAGCCCGCGGTGACGACGAGGTTGCCCGCCTCCACCAGCTCGTCCTTGCCGACGCCGTCGAGGACGAGCGACGACGCGCTCGAACCGGCCTCGACGATCCCCCAGGCGCCGCCCTCGAGGATGGAGGCCGTGACGGCGCTGTTCTGGTCGGTGATGAGGGTCACCTTGGCGCCGGCGCCGGTGACGTCGGTGACGAGCCCGACGAGGCCGTCGTCGGTGATGACCGGCGCGTTCTTGACGACGCCGTCGTCTTTTCCGGCGGCGATCATGATCTCCTGGTTGAACGGGTTGGACGGGCGGCGAACGACCGTGGCGACGATCGGGTTGAAGTCCGTCGGGTACTTGGGCCCGCTGACATAGGTGGCGAATTCCTCGAGGCGCGCGATCTCCTGCGCGGCCGTCTGGTTGGCGATGGCTAGGCGGCGGAGCTCCTCGTTCTCCTTCCTCAGCTCCTTGTTCTCGGACTTGGCGTCGAGGAGATCCGACAGGTAGGCCCAGCCGTCCCGGAAGGGGCGCGAGACGCGCTCGCCGGCCACCTCGAAGGGCATCAGGACGGAGACGCCGATGCGCTGGGCGGCATGCAGCGGGCCGTCGTCCGACTCGCGGAAGTGCAGGGTGATGAGCGCGAGCGACACGAGCACGAGCACGGCGGCGACGAGCCGCGCTCTAAATGCGCGTCCCGATCGCGAGGAAGGGCCCTCACCGCGCCGGACAGGAGCGTCCAGCACCGGGAGCCGTGCTGTGCGTTGCCGAGGCACGGAACCGACCAGTGTAGTGAATCGTCCGGAGACCGTGAACCAGCTCGGCGCCTGGAGTCGAGCGGTCTAGCGCCGACGGCCGTTGCGCTGGCGCGCCTTGGCCGAGCGGTGGATGACCTCGAACTCCTCCAGGCTCCGGCCGGAGCCGACCGCCACGCAGGTCAGCGGCGACTCGGCGAGCTGGACCGGCATCTGGGTCTCCTCGCGCAAGCGGTCGGCGAGCCCGGTGAGCAGGGCGCCGCCTCCGGCGAGGACGATGCCGCGGTCCATGATGTCCGCGGCGAGCTCGGGCGGGGTTTTGTCGAGCGTCGACTTGATCGCGTCGATGATCTGCCCCACGGGCTCGTCGAGCGCGCGGCGCACCTCCTCGGACGTGATCACGACGGTCTTCGGGAGGCCGGTGAGCATGTCTCGGCCACGTACCTCGGCCGAGACCTCCTGGGGAAGCTCCCAGGCGGAGCCGATCTCGAGCTTCAGCTCCTCGGAGGTCTGCTGCCCGATCAAGAGCTTGTACTCCTTCTTGATGTGGGCCATGATCGCCTCGTCCATTTCGTCGCCGCCCACGCGGATGGACTGCGAGACGACGATGCCGCCGAGCGAGATGACGGCGACCTCGGTCGTGCCGCCGCCGATGTCCACGATCATGTTCCCGGTCGGCTCCGAGACCGGCAGCCCGGCGCCGATCGCGGCGGCCATCGGCTCCTCGATCAGGTAGGCCTGGCGCGCGCCGGCACTGAGGGTGGCCTC
>DAITAN010000490.1:0-1609 GCA_036824235.1 Gaiellaceae bacterium
GACGCCGACGCGGCCGTGCCGGGGATGCGCGCGCACCTCGAGGGCTGCCCGGCCTGCGCGGAGGAGCACGAGAGCCTCCTCGAGCTCGCGGCCGCCTAGCCGCCGTCGGAGGCCCGGGACGGTTCGTCCCGGAGGATCCAGAAGACGAGCGCTTCACGGTCCGAGAGGTTCCGCCAGCCCTCGATGCGGCTCGAGCCTGCAAGGAGCGCCTCGCCGCCGCGCAGGACGGGCTGGCCGCCCGTGAGGCGCACCTGGACGAGCCCGGTCGCGACCGTGACGAGCTCCACGCCCTTGTGGACGATGCTCGCCGTCGCCGACTCGCCCGGACCGAGCCTGAGGACGTACGCGCGCAGCCCCGCCCGTGGGTCGTCGAGGAGCGGGTGGGGCCCACCGGCGCTTCCGGCCCAGGGGTCGTCGCGCCGGACGAGCCGATACCCGGGGACGGCATCGCCGCGGAGGAGCTCGTCGAGCGTCATGCTGAGCTTCGCGCTCAGGTCAAGCAGGGTGTCGAGCGAGAGGCCGCGCTGGCCTCGCTCGGCCTGTGAGATGGCGCTCGGCGAGACGCCTGCAAGGCGGGCGAGGGCGCTCTGCGAGAGCCCCCGGGCGGTGCGGACGGCCTTGAGCGCGGTACCGAGGCGCGCGGCCGCCGGCGCCGCTGCGAGAGCCGGGCTGCCGTCCTCGACGCGGTAGCGGTAGACACTCCCCTCGATCCCCGGCACCCGCCCCTCGGCCTTCTTCACACGCAGACGGCCGTCCTGGAGGACCAGGACGCACTGCGTGACGCCTTCGATCTCACGCAGCATCGCCTGAGGGTGCGCCGTCGGCGCGAGCGACCAGTACGCGATCGCGCCGAGCTCCAGGAGCAGGGGGCAGCTGAGAGTGAAGAACCGCTGCGCCACCTTCGTTCCCCAGCGCTCGCTCATCGCCTCGAGCCCGTCGAAGAGGACGAGGTCGTGCAGCCGCGAGGAGCACGCCTGCCGCACCGCCTGGATGAGGGCGCCGGGCTGCGCCAGGTCGCTCGCCGGCCTCGCGTCGATGACCTCGAAGCCGGGATATCTGGCCTGGAGCTCCTCGGGCGAGCGCGTGAGTGTCACCCAGGCGGCGAAGTCGTACCTCGCGCGGCTCCCTGCTACGGCGCCGAAGAAGGGCTCGAGCGATTCGGCGTCCTCGGCCTCCCAGACGACGTTGTCGCCCCAGAAGAGCCCTCCGAGCGCCGCGTCCAGCTCGGCGAGCCCGGTCGTGGCGGTCGGGGAGCGGGGAACTCCTGCTTCAAGGTCGGACGTAGGCACAGGCCGCGCGCACCTCTCTATGTAGCACTGCTTACAGTTCCTGGCCTTATCTTGCCATATTGCTTATACCAGAGGCAGTTCACAACGCGAAGGGAGCACCCATGGCCCGCACGATCTGCACCGTCGACCACACCGCTCATTCCGCCGAGGCTGTCTCCGTCGCCATCGAGCGCGCCCGCAAGAACGGCGGCGAGCTGCACCTCGTCGGCGTCGTCCAGCCGCTCAACGAGGCTCCCGGGCCCGCGTACGGCGAGCGCGTTCGCCGCTTCGGGCTCGTCGAGGCCGACGTCAGGAACCCGTAGCTGAGCAGCGCGTCGTGC
>DAITAN010000003.1:0-24303 GCA_036824235.1 Gaiellaceae bacterium
CGTAACCCGTCGCTGGGTAGGTTCGACTCCTGCGCCGCTCCGCTCTGGCCGTCCGACGAACGTGCGGACGACGCCCCTCGGCTCGCCGTCCTGGACGTTGCATCCTGCCGCTTCGCCGGTCTGGACACCGCTAGCCGCATCTGTTACAAGTGGCAGGAAGAGATCGGGGTCGTGCGGCAGCCCTTTCAACCGAGGAAAGGGGTTTGCCATGTCGCGTCGGGGTCACGTCCTTCAACCGCATCGGCTCGGGTTGTGGTTGGTTGCGCTCGCGCTGGCATCCCAGGGGGTCGGCGGCGCGACGCCTGCTACGCGGGCGGCGGCGGAGTGCAACCACGCGGATGCCGTCTTCTACACGGGGAATGACATTTCGGGCCGGCTCGCGGATCGGCTGAAGCTCGCACCCTCGTCGTGCACCGACTACTACCTGACGGTCAGGCCCCGCGTTGGGGGCGTGACGAACGGCTGGCCGCTCGGCGGCGCGCCCCTCGACGCGATCCACAACGCCGGCCCGAACTTCCACGCCATGGCCGAGATCCGGCTCAATCCGTGGAGGGATTACGCGAACCAGCCTGGCAACAGCTGGTACGGCGCGGGGGTCAGGGTCCGGGAGATCATGCAAGAGGTGGGCTACGACCCGGCGCGTGACACGTGGGCCGTGAACGAGGTGGGCGAGCCCACGGCGCAGGCCATGGGCGTCGACGTCATCAAGGGCGCCCCAAACGCTCGCCGGAACCTGCTCGACTTCGTCCGCGGCCTGTACGAAGGGGACGGCACGCCGATGCGGGGCCTCGTCTTTGCCGCGAACCCCATCCAGGAGGCCACGGACCTGTGGCAGTACAAGGCGGATCTTAGGAGCTTCTACGCGGACTCTGCGTTCTGGGACGAGCTGGGCCTGTACGTCCGCTTCTGGGCCCAGGAGGCCTACGCGGACGTGCGCGCCTGGGGCGTCACCGGAACGACTCTGGCCGAGCGGACCGCCTACCTGAACGACTACTCCCTGCACGGACTGCGCGTGGCGACGCTTGGCGGCGCCGCGACGGAGGCCGCCCGCGCATTCTTCGAGAACGTGTACACGCCGATCGGCAATGCCTCCTACCGGTGGCCGCCGCCCGGGGCGATCGGCTTCGGCTCCACTGACGTCGACCTGCCCACGATGAGGAACTTCGTCTCGACGCAGACGTACGCGCTCCGGTCGTCGGCGGGAGCGCGGTTCGGCTTCGCGGACGTTAGGAACGGCGCCACGCCGCTACCCGACGTCATCGCAGTCGAGGACCGCATGGCCGCCGCCGTTCGGGACTCCGAGAGCGACGCCAGCGGCGCTTGCGGCGCGAGCGGCGAGTGGTGCGACGGCAACGTCGCCGGCGCGGCCTTCACCAGCCTCTGGCGAGAGTTCCTGGACGTGACCCCGCCGACGATCGTGGTGAAGGTCGAAGGACCGGTCGGCAGCAACGGCTGGTACACCGGTGACGTGACCGTGACCTGGAACCTCGCCGATCCGGACTCGCCAATCGAGCCGCCACAAGGCTGCGAAACCGTGGTGATCGACGCCGACACCGCCGGCAGGACGCTCACCTGCACGGCGAGGAGCCTCGGCGGCACGGCCTCGGTCGACGTCACCGTCAAGCGCGACGTAACGGCGCCGACGGTGTCGTGCGAACCGACGCCGTCGATCCTCTGGCCGCCGAACGGCAAGCTCGTGCCCGTCCAAGTCGACGTCCGCGTCGCCGACCAGCT
The DNA here is from genome assembly GCA_036824235.1 of Gaiellaceae bacterium. Lineage (GTDB taxonomy): Bacteria > Actinomycetota > Thermoleophilia > Gaiellales > Gaiellaceae > JAIBJN01. The sequence goes on from DAITAN010000003.1 coordinate 1,735, forward strand.
CTCCGGCCCGGCCGGGTTCGTGCTTACGGACCTGCGGGTGAGTGCCGGCGTCGCGGCGAAAAACGTCGCCAGATTCGAGATCGGGACGGCCGACGACGAGGGCCTCCTGCGCGCCAAGCGGGCGGGCCGGGAGCGCGAGCGGATGTACGAACTCGTATACGTCGGACGCGATGCCGCGGGCAACGAGGCCGAGTGCGCGGCGAGGGTGCTCGTCCCGCACGACCGGCGGGAGTAAACCCTCGCACGGCCGCGCCCCGAGCCCGGCACGCCCGGATCAGACTCCCGCTCTCGTCCTTTCGGAGCGGCCCGGGCCCGGTGGCCCAGCCGGTCTTCAAAACCGTGAGGCGGCGTAACCCGTCGCTGGGTAGGTTCGACTCCTGCGCCGCTCCGTTTCGCGATCAACCCCTGCGGGCCTCCGCGATCGGTTCCCCCTTGCCACGCTCGTCGTGAGATCGTAGGCTCGCGCCCACGACCTGCGGCTTCAGTCATCCGTGATCGGAGGGAGCGCATGGCAAGCAAGGTCGAAGTCCGGGCAGGCGGAGGGCGACGGGTCGCCGGCCGCTAGAGCGCGACTTCTCTCGCGCGCACCGCTCCCGTAAGGGCAGCGAGCGCTGATCTCTTTGCGATGAAGCGGCGAGAGCTTCTCGCGACTCACTTTCAAGGGGGAGGAACGATGGAAACCACACGAAGAAGCTTTCTCAAGGCTGCCGCCGGCGGTGCTGCCGTCATGGGGGCAGGCCTAACCCTGCCGCAATCGGCGGCAGTGGCCGCCAACCCGAGAACGAAGGTCCCGACGATTCCGGACCTGCCGCCGTCTTCCTTGGCGGAAGAAAAGTGGTGGAAGCGCATACGGTGGAATTTTGATCTCGACGAGGGCATGTTCCACTACAACACGGGTACAACAGGTTCGCTAGCTGTTTTTGGCCAAGATAATCTGTCTGTTTACGAGGCACGCAAATCCGCGAATCCTCGTACTTTTGGTTCCGAGTTTCCCAACATCACTGCCAGACGGCAATTCATGGCCGACTTCATCGGGGCTAACCTCGACGAGGTGTTCATCAGTTACAACTGCAGTGACGCCATGAACACCATCTACAACGGGTTGGTGTTCGAAGAAGGGGACGAAATACTCACGGATCCCTGGCAGCACACGAGCGAAAACGGCAGCATCAACATGCTGAAAGATCGATATGGGGTCGTGATCAAGACGATCGTCCCTCCATGGCCGCCCACCAGCAAGCAGGCTTATGTCGATGCCTTCGCAGCCGGCATCACGCCCAAGACGAAGGCATGCCAGTTTGCCTATCTGCCACAAAACCCCGCGGTGCTCCTGCCGGCCAAGGAGATCTGCACGATGCTGAGAAGCCGTGGAGTCACCAGCATCGTCGACGGCGCCCATATCCTCGGTCATGTTCCTCTGGATGTCCATGACATCGGCATGGATTTCGTGGGCATGTCCGGTCACAAGTGGCTCTGTGGGCCGGCAGGCACCGGCCTTGCCTATCTCCGCAACTCGTTCAACAAGGACATCTGGCCGCTTCCCGACTACTTTCAGGGTAGGAATTACGCCTACGGCGGCGGCCAGGTGCTCGTGCCTCGCGCCAGGCCATTCAGGGGAGACTATGACCTCGGAGCGGCGCTGCAACAGTACGGAGAGGCAAACACCCCCTGTATGTACGCCATGGAGGATCTGGCAAGGTTCTGGAACAAGATCGGGCAGGAGAGGGTCTACAACAGGCTCCTCACTCTGAGCTCGTACTTCAAGGCCAAGGTCGCCGAAAGGTTTGGCCCGCAGGCGAACGTCATGCCCGACAACCCGGCGTTCAATTGCGGATTCGCCTTCGTCAATCCCTTCACTGACCTCTACACGAACGCGAAGCTCGGGCCGTTTGCCACCGCGCTGACCGCGGCCGGGGTGTACAACTCGGGTGCCAGAAACCTCAGGATCAAGGTTGGCCCCGATCCGAGCGTCGTTGCATACGGTGACAACGTCTACGGAATCAGGGTGGCACTCCACTTTCCGTTCGTCGGCCTCAAGGAGATCGACGACCTCGTCGACCTGATGGACGAGACTCTCCAGGCGCAGGGTGGTCCGGGGTAAACGAACGACTCATCTAGAGGCTTGATGTTGAAGAGCGGCGGGGGGTAGGGCCTCACTGTAGGTTCGACTCCCCGCCGCTCGGTTGCCTTGCATGCCCGACTGCGGGACCCATAGCCTGCGTTCGTGCCCTCCGTGTCACGCCTCTTCTACACGCCGTGAAGGGGCTTGCGCTTGTCCACCCGAGTGAGATCTACCTCAGTCGCGAAGGCTTGGCCGAGAACCGGCTCTTCTACGTCATCGCAGAAGACGCGCGCAGGTACGAGCTGCGGCGGGATGGTCGCCTGGCACTCGTAAGCGCGTCGTACGAGCCCGAGACGAACACGCTCACGCTTCGTTTTCCAGAGGGGACCGTCGCCGAGGCCACGGTGGACGTCGACGGGGCCGTCTCGACCGACTTCTATGGGCGACTCGTGACCGGCCGCTCGTCGTCGGCCCCCTCGCCGAAGCGTTGTCGACGTACTTGGGCAGGCCGGTTCGACTCGTGAAGACAGATCGTCCCGGAACGGCCCTCGACAGTGAGCGGGGTACCGTCTCCCTCGTCTCGGCGGCCTCCGTCTCCGAGCTGGCAAAAGTTGCGAGTCTCCCGGGTGTCGACGAGCGCCGCTTTCGGATGCTGATCGCGGTCGGCGGATGCCGAGCGCATGAGGAAGACGAATGGGTCGGCCGCGACGTGCGTGTCGGCGAGGCTGTCGTTCGTGTGCTCAAGCGGGCCGTTCGCTGTGCCGCCACGACCCACAGCCCCGATACCGGTCGCCGCGACCTCGACACTCTCCGGCTGATCCAGTCGTACCGCGGAGGAAAGGACGTCGAGTTCGGAGTCGAGGCCCAGGTCGTCACTCCCGGACGCGTCGCCGTCCGCGACGACTGTGAACCCCTCTAGCTACGCTCGCCGGTCATGAGCGCGGCGATCGATCGCATCCTCTCCATCGGCGCCGATCCGGGGGACTCGGCCGACGAGCGGTTCCGGAAACGCCTCCTGGTCGGCGTGGCGCTCCTCATCCTCCCGGTCGCCTTCGTCTGGGGCTGCCTGTACTGGGGCTTCGGTGAGCACAAGGTCGCGCTGACGCCGTGGGCCTACGTCGCCGGATCGGCGATCAGCCTCGCCGTCTTCGCGCGAACCCGGAACTTCGCCTTCCTGCGCACCGCGCAGTTCCTCCTGATCCTTATCGCTCCCGCGCTCGGGACGATCCTGGTCGGCGGCTTCGACGAGTCGAGCTCGGTGCTCATGTGGTCCCTGCTCGCGCCGCTCGGGGCCGTGGCGTTCGACAAGCCGGGCCGTGCCTGGCCGTGGTTCGGAGGGTTCGTCGCCGCGATCCTGCTCTCGGTGGCTCTGTCAGAAGTCGTTCGGCCAGATGCCGCCGATCTGCCCAACGAGTTCGTTCGCACCTTCGACTTGCTCAACATCATCCTCGTCTCGTTCGTGGCGATGTTGTTGCTCGTGACGTTCGCGCGAGGACGGGACACGGCACAGGCGCGCGTCGAGACGCTGCTGCTCAACGTGCTCCCGGCCGAGATCGCGCAGCGCCTCCAGTCCGATCCCAACTCCATTGCCGACCACTTCGACGACGCGAGCATCCTCTTCGCTGACGTCGTCGACTTCACGCCGCTCTCGAGCGGGCTAGACGCGCGCGAGGTGGTCGCGCTCCTCGATTACCTCTTCACGAGCTTCGACGAGCTCGTCGACCGCTACGACGTCGAGAAGATCAAGACGATCGGCGACTGCTACATGGTCGCTGCGGGCGTCCCGACGAAGCGGCGGGATCACGCACACGCGCTGGCACGGCTCGCGTTCGAGATGCAGGAGTCCGCGAAGACGTGCCTGCCTGACGGCACCGAGCACGATCTGCGCCTCCGTATCGGCATCAGCTCCGGGCCGGTCGTGGCCGGCGTGATCGGGCGCCGCCGCTTCCTCTACGACCTGTGGGGCGACACCGTGAACATGGCAAGCAGAATGGAGTCGCACGGGACGCCCGACTGCATCCAGATCACGCGCTCGACATGGGAGCTCCTGCGCGAGGAGTTCGAGGCCGAGCCCCTGGGGCTCGTCGACGTCAAGGGTAAGGGCAACGTCGAGGCCTGGCGGCTCATAGGCCCGCGCGCCCTCGCGGTCGGTGACGCTGGGTAGGTTCGACTCCTGCCATGCTTTTTGTCCCTAGCGAGTCGAGCAGCGCGGGCATTCCTTCACGAGGGTCAGCCCGGCGCTGACGGCGACCCAGCAAGAAACAGGCTCCTCACGCAGGAGCCACCACGACGGTCGAGCTGTCTCTGTGCGATCGCCGAGCTCGAGCGCGAGTCCGCCGGCCCCGTGCGCTTCGAGGCCGTTCTCGTGTTCGATGATGACGGCCCACCGCTCCTCAAGTGCTTCCGCGGCCTTCATCTCACGCCGGAGCTGGAGCGAATCCCAGGGGTGGGGACCGGTCACTGCTCGGTCTAGAGGCCGGCGCCCGAACGATGCGCGACGATCTCCGGGACAAGCCCTTGGCGCTCGTTGACTTCGACGATCACCCAGTCGGCCCCGTCCATGTGGATCTCGGTGCCGGGCCCCACGCGGGCCAGGAAGGTGTGCGCCTTTCTCTTCTCCGCTAATTCGTCCCTGAGAACGAGTTCGCACTCAAGCGACTCCATGTAGAGAAGCAAACCCCATTTTACTGCCCCGCTGGATCCCCCGTTACACCCGACTTCCCAGTGCGAACGGGTGTCTGGGGCTCGTACGCCTGTGCAAGGAAACCCCCGAGAAACCGCGGTCGGAACGCGCCTAGGCCCGAGCCGCTCCGTCGGCCGCCGACGATGACAATCGGCGTATCGTGGCAAATGCCACTTACATTTCCCCGGCGCGCGGGCTATCGTGCCCGTCTGCGGCCGGACGGGACCCACTGCCGGTCGCGCGACTTGGGAAAACAGGAAAGGGGCAACATGAGGGGACTCACACGAGCCCTTGGGCGTGGACGCGTCCAGGGCTTGGTCATCGTGGCGGTCGCGCTGGCGGCCATGGTGTTCACCAACGCCGCGTTGGCACAGGTTTCGCAGGGAGCCTGCGACAGGCGCAACAACAACACGTACCAGAAGCTCACCGAGTGCATCAGGCTCGACCAGGTGCGCGCACACCAGGCGGCGTTCCAGGCGATCGCCGACGCCAACGGCGGGAACCGCTTCTCCGGCCGGCCGGGCTATGACCGATCGGTCGACTACGTCGTCGGCAAGCTCGAGGCCGCCGGTTACGACGTCACCGTGCAGCCGTTCGACTACCTCGCATACGAGGAGCTCGGGCCTTCGGTCCTGCAGCAGACGGCGCCCGGTTCGATCACCTATGTGGAGGGCACCGACTTCGGAGTCATCACCCAGAGCGACCCGGGTGACGTGACCGCAGCGGTCACGGCCGTCGATCTCCAGCTCGGTCTCGGCAATACCTCGACCAGCGGGTGCGAGGCAGCAGACTTCGCCGGCTTCCCCGTCGGGAACATCGCGCTGCTGCAGCGGGGCACCTGCACCTTCGAGATCAAGGCTGAGAACGCCGCAGCCGCAGGAGCTGTCGGCATCGTGATCTTCAACCAGGGCAACTTGGACACCCCCGACCGTCAGGGCATTCCCGCCGTGACGCTCACCGCCAACAACACGAGCGGAATCCCGGTGCTCGGCACCACCTACACGCTGGGCGCGACTCTGGCCGGCACGCCCGGTCTGCGGATGCGGGTGTTCGCCAACACGTTCCGCCAGATCCTGCCCACCTCCAACGTGCTCGCCGAGAAGACCGGCACGAACGACAACAACGTCGTCATGGCCGGCGCGCATCTTGATTCGGTAATCGAGGGGCCTGGCATCAACGACAACGGCTCCGGCAGCGCCGCTCTGCTCGAGGCTGCGGAGCAGCTCGCCAACATCAAGCCGCGGAACACGATGCGGTTCGCATGGTGGGGTGCAGAGGAGAGCGGGCTCGTCGGCTCGACGAACTACGTCAACGGCCTGAGCCAGGCGGAGAAGGATCGGATCGCTCTCTACCTCAACTTCGACATGGTCGGCTCGCCGAACTACATCTTCATGATGCAGGACGCCGACCAGTCGAGCTTCGTCGCTCCGGTGGTCGTTCCGCCCGGATCGACCGCGATCGAGGATCTCTTCGAGTCGTACTACACGCTCAAGGGCGAGCCGTACGACGATTCCGCGTTCGACGGACGCAGCGACTACCAGGCGTTCATCGTCAACGGCATCCCCGCCGGCGGCCTGTTCACCGGCGCGGAGGTCCGCAAGACCGCCGAGCAGGCCTCGATCTGGGGCGGCACCGTGGGTGCGCAGTTCGACCCGTGCTACCACGCGGCCTGCGACACGTTCGCCAACAACTCAAACCACGCGCTCGACGTCAACTCCGACGCGGTCGGGTTCGCGATGCTGACCTTCGCTTACTCGACTCAGACGGTGAACGGCGTCCCGGGCGACCGGGTCCCGGGCCAGGGCAAGAGTGACCTGCCCGCTCCGGCCGGCCCGCGCCTCACCTTCGTCCCGTAACCAACTCTCAACCGCAGGACAGGAGGGGGCGGCCAAGCGGCCGCCCCCTCTTCTTTCGTGTGTCCGGTCAGCGCGACACGAGATAGTTGACGCTGTGGAATCCTCGCCAGGGACATGGAGTTTTCGGCCGAGAACAGCCTGATCCTCGTCGGACTGTTGGCCGCGGCGGCGGCACTCCTGGCGACCGCCGAGCTCGTTCGGATTCCCTATCCGATCCTCCTCGTCCTCGGCGGTCTCGGGCTGGGACTTGTGCCCGGCATGCCGCAAATCGAGCTCGCCCCGGACCTCGTCCTGGTCGCGATTCTCCCCCCGCTCCTCTACGGCACGGCCTTCTTCACATCCCTGCGTGAGCTGCGCGCCAACGTTCGCGAGATCACACTGCTCTCCGTCGGCCTGGTGCTGACGACGATGATCGCGGTCGCCGTCGTCGCTCACGCCGCCATCCCCGGGCTCACCTGGCCGGGTGCCTTCGTGCTCGGCGCCATCGTCTCGCCCACCGACCCGACCGCCGCGAGTGCGATCGCGCAGCGGCTCGGCCTTCCGCGTCGACTCATAGGCCTGATCGAAGGCGAGAGCCTCGTGAATGACGGCACCGCCCTCGTTGCCTACCGCTTCGCCGTCGCCGCGGTCGTCACAGGCAGCTTCTCCCTCGCGAGCGCCTCCGGCCGCTTCCTGCTGAACGTCGCCGGCGGCATCGCCATCGGGCTCGCCGTCGGCTTCGTGATCCGCCAAGTTCGACGCCGGATCGACAATCCGCCGGTCGAGATCACCATCTCGATCATGAGCGGCTACTTCGCCTATCTGCCGGCGCACGCCGCCGGCGTCTCGGGCGTCCTGGCGGCCGTCACCGTCGGTATCTACATGGGCTGGTACACACCCGAGCTCACGACAGCGCAGATGCGGCTTCAGGGTACCGCGGTCTGGGAGATCGTCTTCTTCCTCCTGAACGCGTTGCTCTTCGCGCTCATCGGACTCCAGCTGCCGGCAATCATCGACTCCCTCTCCGGAACGTCGCCCGCGACACTCGTCTACTACGCAGTCATCGTCACCGCGGCGGTCACCGGCGCGCGCTGTCTCTGGGTCTTCACGGCAGCGTTCCTTCCGCGCCTGCTGCGTCGGGGAGCCCGCGAACGCCCAGCCCAGTCGTGGAAGGAAGCAACGATCCTGACCTGGTCGGGCATGCGCGGGGCGGTGTCGCTCGCGGCGGCGCTCGCCCTCCCGCTCACGACCGACGCGGGCACGGCCTTCCCGGATCGCGACCTGATCGTGTTCCTGACCTTCGCAGTCATCCTCGGAACCCTCGTCTTCCAAGGCTTGACCCTGCCCGGCCTCATCGGCCGCCTCGGGCTCGAGGACGACCGGCTGGCGGAGAAGGAGGAGGCGAAGGCCCGCATCCACGCGGCCGAAGCGGCCCTCGCGCGCCTCGAGGAGCTAGTGGAGGAAGAGTGGGTGCTGGAAGACACGGCCGACCGGCTTCGCGGCCTCTACACCTTCCGCCGCGAGCGCTTTCGAACCCGCTTCGACGCCGAGAGCGACAGCACGATCGAGGATCGATCGACCAACTACCAGCGCCTCCGCCACGAACTCCTGGAGGCAGAGCATCGCGCCATCCTGGAGCTACGACGCAGCGGCCGCATCGACGACGCGGTCATGCGCCGAATCGAGCGCGATCTCGATCTCGAGGATGCGCGTCTCGACCTGTAGCCGCTTCGCTCCGGCTGCGAACGATGAGTCCGAGGGCGATTCCCGGTCAACATGACCAGCGAGCAGCGTCGACCGACACGAAAGGAAGCCCCGCAATGAGAAAGCTCGTCGTGAACACATTCCTGACACTGGACGGAGTCATGCAGGCTCCGGGCGGCCCCGAGGAAGATCCGTCCGAGGACTTCCCGCACGGCGGCTGGTCGGCGACCTACTGGGACGATCTCATGGGTCAGAAGATGGACGAGTCGATGGGCCCGGGGAAGCAGTTCGAGCTGCTGCTCGGGCGGAAGACGTACGAGATCTTCGCCGCCCACTGGCCGCACGCCCGCGACCAGCCCGGAGCAGCCGAGTTGAACGCGGCGACCAAGCACGTCGCCTCGCGCACGCTCGACACGGTCGAGTGGGAAAACTCGACGTTGCTCGAGGGCGACCTCGCAGAGGCGGTCGCGAGGCTCAAAGAGGAGGACGGTCCCGAGATCCAGGTGCACGGCAGCTCGGTCCTGATTCAGTCACTGCTCGAGCACGACCTCGTGGACGAGTTCCGCCTCCTGATCTTTCCCATCGTCCTGGGCAGCGGGAAGCGTCTCTTCGGCGAGGGAACGGTCCCGGCCGCGTTCAAGGTCACGGACAGCAAGACGGCCACCACCGGCGTCCTCCTGCTCAACTACGAGCGGGCGGGCGACGTCGAGTACGGGTCGTTCGCGCTCGAGGAGCCGACGGACGCCGAGGTCGAGCGCCGCCGCAACCTCGAGTAGAGCCGCTGAGCGGATCACTCGGTCGCGCGACCGCAGTAGAACCTTGGCCTGGTTTGCCCTCGGAACGGGTATTGCCCGGAGAACGATCGACCAGGTGAATCAGGCTGACGCAACCACGCCACCCCAAAGGGCAAGGATCGAACCGGGCCTTCCGAGGGCTCGTTCTCGTCTTCCTGCTCTCGTTCGTGAACCTCGTCGGCCTGATCCTGACCATGACCGCGCTCGGCGGCCTTGCGCCCTGGACCCGCTGGCAGTTCGTCGGCGTCTTCGGGGTCATCGAGGCAGCGTCGGGCCTTGCGAACGTCATCACGCCGAACGTCTGGCACCTCCCGATCGCCGAGCTGGAGACAAGGCGGCGAACCGAGGTGAAGCTGGCGATGTCCGCACTCCTTCTCCCGCACTGGGGCGGTCTCGCGCGTTGCGGAGCCGGCCTTATCTGCATAGCGCTCGCCGCCTGGTACGAGGGGCTCCGGCCCGCTTCTCTACTCCTCGTGCCGTTCGTGCTTCTGCTGGCATGGACGGTTGTCGCGATCTCGGTCCTCCTAGCGCGCGCTGGAATCGCCCGGCCGGACATCGACGTCTTCCAGTTCGTCGTGCGTTGGAGGAACCGCGAGCACGAGCTGACTCCAGTGAGCCTGGGGGCCGCCGTCTTTCAATTCCTGCTGGCGATCGTGACGATTCCGGCGGTGAAGCTCTTCTCTCCGTCGGTGCTGTATCAGCCAGAGATCGCGCCCTCTGTCGAGGCCTTGCTCGCGGCGATCGTCATCTCGGCTGCACTCTTCGGACTCGTCTACTGGTTGTGGTCCGACCGCCTCGCGCTCGAAGCTCCGCGCGAGCAGCAGCGCGAAGCCGAGGAGCACGCCTGACAGGCAGCTAGGGCCCGGTTGTCGTCGCGGGCGCGGGCGCAGTCGTGGCGGGGGCGGTCGTCGGTGGAGCCGTCTCGGTGGGCACCGGAGTGGTGGTCGTCCCGGGCTCGGGCTCCGTCGCCGGCGGCGGCGCCGTGGTGGCGGGCGAGCCCCCGCCAGTCGTCACGGGAGTCGTCCCTGACGATTGCGTCTGCGTCGAGAGCTGCCTGGCGCCGGTCGTCGTCCCCGCGCCTGTGGATTCGGGCGTGGCCGGCGCCTCCTCCGGGCTCTCGCCCGTGAAGATCATGCTCGCGCCGAACCCGACCAGGGCGAGCAGGCCGAGCGCGGCACCCAGCGCGAGATACGTCCGCCGCCGCTGGGGCGGGGGTGCGACGCGCTCGGGCTCACGTGGCTCGGCGATCACAATGGTGTCGGCCGACGAGGCGGGCACCGGAAGCGTTTGCTCGTCGAGAGCCGTGACCAGTGCTGCTCCGTCGGCCGGTCGCGCGTGGCGGTCGAGCGCGAGCGCCGACGCCGCGAGGGCCGCTAGGAAGGCGGGCGCACCCGGTCGGACGGACTCGACGGGAGGCGCCGACTGCCAAGTCTTCGTCAGCATCTCGGCGACGGGGTGTTCGGCCTCGAACGGCGGCCGCCCCGCGAGCATCTCGAAGAGGGTGACTCCGAACGCGTACACGTCGCTCTCAGGCCCGACGGTTCCGCCGCTCGCCTGCTCGGGAGCCATGTACTGCGCCGTCCCGACGACGGCGCCGGTCGTCGTCAGCGTCGCGTCGGACAGGATGCGGGCGACGCCGAAGTCGGCGATCTTGGCGCGCCCTTCCCCGTCGAAGAGCACGTTCGACGGCTTGAGGTCGCGGTGGACGATCCCGTGCGCATGCGCGTCCGCCAGCCCGGCGGCGAGGTCCCGTGCGATTGCCGCGGCCTGCTCGTCGGGGAGCGGCGCCGGGGCCGTGGCCGACAGAACGTCGGCGAGCGTCCCTCCGGGAACATGCTCGAGCACCAGGTACGGCCGGCCCTCGAACTCGCCGTAGTCGAACACGCCCACGATGTTCGGGTGCGACAACGAGGCCGCCGACCGTGCCTCTCGCTCGAACCGGGACACTCCCGCGGTCGCCGACAGCAGCTTCACGGCGACAGCCCGCTCGAGCTCCAGATCGTGGGCGAGCCAGACCTCGGACATGCCGCCGCGCCCGAGGAGGCGCTCGAGCTTGAACCGTCCCGCGATCAGATCAGATGCCACCGCCGCAGCCCTCGAGTCATGTACCCGGGCCGATGTCGGCCAAACGACGGGCGCGAGCGATCAGGTAGGCGGGCGCAGGTAACCGTGCTCGACGATTCGCTCGCCCATCTCGTCGTACGCCCGAGGATCGGTGGGCGTCCAGGTGGCGAGGCCGTCGACGTAGCGGTTGTACATGCAGAAGGCCGCCGCGATGAGGACGGTGTCGTGGATCTCGTTGTCCGTCGCCCCGTGCCGGCGCGCCTCGGCGATGTCGGAGTCCGACACCGACCGGCCGTCGACGCGCACCTTGGCGGCGACGGCGAGGAGGGCACGGAGCTTGTCGCTGATCGGCGCGGTGGGCGGATCGCGCTTCACCTGCTCGACCAGGGCGGCGCCGTCCTCGAGCTGCAGCGCCGCGAACATGCTGTGTGAGGCCTGGCAGAACTCGCACTCGTTCAGATTCGAGACGTAGGCGGCGATCAGCTCCCGCTCCCCGCGGCTGAGCGTGTTGTCACCGCGTAGGAGTATCTCGGCCAGCTGGAGCAGCGGTGCCGCGGTCTCCGGCCGGAACGCCAGCGCGCTCCGGATGCCGGGAACGCCCTCGGGAAGATCGATGTGCGGCACGGGCACGGGACGATAGCGCCTCGGGCGTTCACCAGACCGGGGCTGGATGACCACCACTTTGGGGGACGGACCGAGCCGCGTGCTGCCGAAAAAGAGAGTGATGGTTACTCACGTAGGGCTCATGACGAGGGGACCGGCGCGACGTGCTTGCTAGCGGCGCGAAGCCGGCCTCCAGCGGGCACCGCCGGCGAGTGCTGCTCTCGGTCGTCTGCTTCGGCCTCGCCGGAGTCGCAACAGTCGCCCTCTGGCCCCTCCTCGGCCCGGCCGTTGCCCACGCGGCGGAAGGACTCGGGCGCATCCGGCCCGAGCTCCTGATCCTCTCAGGTGCCCTCTTCGCAGCCGCGCCCCTCTTCTGCGGGCTGGCCTGGCGCGAGGCGATCCTCCGCGCGGGCGGTCAGGTCGGACGCGTGGACGCCTGCGCCCGTTACGGGGTGGGCTCGTTGGTGAACTCCGTCGCTCCGTTCCATCTCGGCGACATCGCCCGCGCCGTGCTCCTGCTCGAGAAGCTTCCCGCCGGGGGCCGTCGCCGCATCGTCCCCTGGTTCGGCGTCATCCAGGGCGCGCGGCTCGCGGCTCTCGCGACGCTCGCGATCGCTGCCGCTCTACCGGGATTCCTGATCGTCCTCCCGCTCGTCCTTCCGGTCGCTCTCGTGGTTGCCGCGCTGAGCCGGGGAACCGCGCAGCTCGTCTGCCTCGCGTTCCTCTCGCCGCTGGCCAAGGCCGCGGCGATCGCAGTCGTGCTCGTCGGGCTCGACGTCGGCTCCCCGCTCGACGCCATGGCCGTCGTTCCGGCTCTCGAGCTTGCCGCACTCATCCCTCTCACGCCCGGCAACGTCGGCGTGGCGGGCGCCGCCGCCTCCGGCGCGCTCTTCACGCAGGGACTGCCGATGTCCACCGCAGTTCAGGCCGGTCTGGTCCTGCACGCGGTGGAGACTGCGGCCGGCCTCACCTACGGAACGGCCTCGGCGCTGACCTGGCTCGCCGGCCTCAAGCCCGTGAGAGGCGCGACCCGAAGCTGGCGCGCGCTGCGCACCGCGGTTCGCCCGCCCGCGCCAGCCCGACCGCAGCCCGAAGCCAGCGGCCCCTAGGGCCGCTCTTGCTCCCGTAGGAACCCGCCCACCACCTCGAGATACCGGTCGCTCTCCTCGAGAGCCGGCATGTGCGAGCTCTCCTCGAAGACGACTCCACGAGCGTTCGGAAGGCCGGCGAGGAGGGTGGCGGCGATCGCCTCTGTGCAGATGTCGTACGCGCCGCGCGCGACCAGCGCCGGCACCGTGATCTCCCCCAGCCGGTCGCGGACGTCCCAGTCGCGGAGCTTGCCCGTCACCGTCCACTCGTTCGGGCCCACCATCGCGACGTAGGCCTCGGGGCCCTTCTCGGCGTACATACGGCCGAGCTCCGGCGTGCCCTTGGCGCCCCGGTGGATGTAGTGGTCGTCGAAGACGCCGAGTGCCTCCCGGTACTCCGGGTCGTCGAACGTCCCGGCCTGTTCGTGGCGGTCGAGGACCTCGACGACGTCGGCCGGTAGCGCGGCGCGCAGCCGCCGGGCCTCGAGCACCCACTCCTCGATGCTCGCCAGCGTCGAGCTGAGCACCAGGCTCGTGAGCCCGCCGTAGCCGCTGAGCGCGTGCTCGAGGGCGAGCTGACCGCCCCACGAGGTGCCGAGGAGATGGATGCGCTCGAGCCCGAGCTGGTCGCGGAGCGTCGCGAGCTCGTCGAGGAAGACCTGGACGCTCCAGTCGATGTCCTGCGGGCGGTCCGAGTTGCCGCAGCCGATCTGGTCGTAGAGGACGACGGTGCGGCCTTCCTCCGCCAGCCGCTCGAGCGGCGCGAAGTAGTTGTGGGTCGAGCCTGGCCCGCCGTGCAGGGCGACGAGGGGGTCGCGGCCGTCGGTGCTCTCTCCGACCATGCGGTACCACGTGCGGTAGCCGCGGAAGTCGATGTGTCCCTCGCGGGCCTCCACGCCTAGCCGCGCTCGACCTGCGAGCCGCCGACGATCGCGTCGCGCCCGTCGGAGAAGCGCACCCAGGCCTTGTGCGTCCCGTCGTAGTCCGGCCCCCAGAGGACGAGCGTCGCCTCCTCGCCACGCACGCGGCACGGCTCCGAGCCCTCCGGGTCGAGGCCCCGCCAGATGCGGACGAAGGGGTTCGTCTCGAGCTCCTCCGCGACGGTGGTCGGCTCGCGGTGGCCCGGGTGAAGGCGGGTCTCGGGCGGCAATGCCAGGAGCACCTCCATGATCGAGTGCACCTGCTCCCGGTAGCCATCCGGGCCGCCGCCTGCGGTGCCGCCGACGGTGCCCTTGAAGAGGCAGTCGGCGGTGAGGCAGCCCGTTCCGTCGACGAGGAACGCGACGTGGTCGGGGCAGTGGCCGGGCGTGTAGAGCGCCTGGATTTCAAGCGCGCCCGTCGTGATCGTGTCCCCGTCGGCGAGCCGCTCGTCGGCCTCGACGGCCGTGTCCGGATGCGCGAGAAGCGGGGCGCCGTGGCGCGCGGCGAGCCCTTCGATCCCGACGACGTGGTCGGGATGGCCGTGCGTGCAGAGGACGTGCGTGAGGCGGATGCCCTGCTCGTCGACCACGCGCTCGAGCTCCTCTTCGAGCCCGTTCGCGTCGACGAGGACGCCGCTCCCGCCCGGGCCTTCGGCCACGAGGTACGCATTCGAGAGCCAGTCCGGATGCTCGACCCGCTCGACGATCATGCGAAGTCGATCACGCTCCGGATGCCGTCCCCGGCCTCCATCAGCTCGAAGCCGCGGTTGACCTCGTCGAGGGTGAGCTTGTGGGAGACGAAGGAGTCGACGTCGATCTCCCCCGCGAGGTAGCGCTCCACGTACGCGGGCACGTCCTCCCGCCCCTTGCAGCCGCCGAACGACGAGCCGGCGATGCGCCGGCCGGTGATGAGGAAGCGCGGAATCACGTTCAGCGTCTCTCCCTTCCCGGCCACGCCGCACATGGTCGCCAGGCCCCAGCCCATGCGGGCCGACTCGACCGCCTGGCGCATGACGCCGACGTTGCCCGTCGCCTCGAAGGTGTAGTCCGCGCCGAAGCCTCCGGTCATCTCGGTGATCTGCTCCACGACGCCCTCGCCGCCGGCGAGCGTCTCGGTGGCGCCGTGGTGCGGGGCGAGCGCAAGCCGCCCCTCGGCGACGTCCACGGCGATGATCCGCTCGGCGCCGGCAAGCCGGCAGCCGACGACGGCGCCTAGCCCGACCATGCCCATCCCGAAGACGACGCAGGTCGAACCGGCCTCGACCCTGGCTGTGTTGAGCGCGGCGCCGATCCCGGTCGAGAGGCCGCAGGCGAACAGCGCGGCGCGGTCGAGCGGAGCCTCCGGGTTGACCTTGGCGAGCCCGATCTCCGGCATCACCGCGTAGTCGGCGAACGTTGACGTGCCCATGAAGTGCCGGATCGGCTCGCCGTCGCGGGACAGCCGGGGCGTGCCGTCCGGCAGGTAGCCCTGGTTCTGCATGTCGCGGACGGCGAGGCACAGGCTGATGCCGGGCTGCAGGCAGTGGACGCACTCGCCGCACTGTGGCGCGAAGAGCGTGACGACGTGGTCGCCGGGCTCGACGAGCTTCACGCCCTCGCCGACGGCCTCGACCACGCCTGCTCCTTCGTGCCCGAGCACGGTGGGCGTGTAGCCGGACGGGTCGGCGCCCGAAGCCGTGTACAGGTCGGTGTGGCAGACGCCGCAGGCGACGAGCCTGACGAGCGCCTCGCCGGCCTTCGGCTCGGCGAGGTCGAGCTCCTGGACGGCGAGTGGGCTGCCGAACTCCTCGAGGACTGCGGCTCTGATCTTCACCGGCGGAAACGTAACGGAGTCAGTCGGGCCACGGCCGGGGGAGGCGAAGCGCATGCGATTGACCCGGGATAGGGTGCGTGAGATCGTCGGGGACGCCAAACGCCCTCCGATGGGCCCGGGCTCACCGCATATGCGCCCCGAGCGATCCAACGACAGGAGGCGCCGTGAACCACCATGGCTCTGAAAGCTATTACGTCGTAGGCGAGGGCCTGCTCACGGAGAGTGGGGACGGCCGCGACCAGACGCTCGCAGCTGCGGTCGAGGCCGCCGCTCCGCCCTTCCGCTTCTCCCGCATGGGGCCGATCGGCGCCGGACGCCAGCTGCCGACCCCCAACCGGAGGAACGTCGCCGCGGCGATGGCCGGAGGGGGCGGCGGCGCATCGCAGATCCCCGCGGGCTACACGTACCTCGGCCAGTTCGTCGACCACGACCTCACGTTCGACAAGACCGACGTCATGCTCGGAGAGGCCGTGTCCCCGGTGGAGCTGCTGCAGGCGCGCTCGCCGAGCCTCGACCTGGACTCTCTCTACGGCGCCGGCCCCAACGACCCGGCCTCGGCGAAGTTCTACGCGCCCGACGGCCGCCACTTCAAGCTGGGCCGGACGACCGCGATCGAGGGGATCCCTCCCAAGCAGGGCCACGACCTCCCGCGCGGCGCGGGCTCGACCGTGGCGGCGAAGCGCAAGGCGATCATCCCCGACCCGCGCAACGACGAGAACCTCGCCGTCGCGCAGACGCACCTCGCGCTCATGCGCTTCCACAACCGCGTCCTCGACACGCTGCCCTCCTCAGTCCCACAGAACCAGCGCTTCGCCCGCGCACGCGAGATCGTCACGAAGCACTACCAGTGGATGCTCCGCACCGACTACCTGCCGCGCATCTGCGCGCCCGGGATCGTCAACAACGTCTTCTCGAGCGGCAGGAAGGTGTTCGAGGTCGGCGCGACGCCGACGGACGTCCCGACGATGCCGATCGAGTTCTCCGTGGCGGCGTTCCGGCTGGGGCACTCGATGATCCGCGAGACCTACAACTGGAACCGCGTCTTCGACGACGGCTTCGGCGATCTTTTCCTCCTGTTCGAGTTCACGGCCGGCAGCGGCACGCTGGGCGGCAGCAGGACGCTGCCCAGCAACTGGATCGCGGACTTCCGGCGGCTCTACGACTTCAAGGAAGCGGGGCGCAACGACCTCGCGGTGCCCGAGCCGAAGTTCAACCGCGCGATGCGCATCGACACGAAGCTGACGCCCACGCTCCAGTTCGTCCCGGGCTTCGACTTCTCCGAGGCCAACCTTGCATTCCGCAACCTCACCCGTGCGAAAATGGTGCGGCTGGCGACGGGCCAGCAGATGGCGACGTTCATGACGAACAAAGGCGTGACGCTGACGAAGCTCACAAACGCGCAGATCCGGGACGGGAGGAACGGCATGACCCTCGGCGGGCTGACGCAAACGCAGCGAGCGGCCTTCCTCAAGGACACCCCGCTCTGGTTCTACATCCTGCGCGAGGCTGAGCTGAACCAGGGCAAGCTGAAGGGCGTGGGCGCGAGGATCGTGGCCGAGACGTTGCACCGGGCGATGGAGGGCAGCACACACTCGATCGTCCGCGACCCCTCGTGGCGGCCGACGCTCGGCCCCAACAACACCACCTTCCGGATGGTCGACCTGCTCCTCTTTGCCTTCCGGGGCCAGAAGGCCCTCCTGAACCCGCTGGGGACCTGAGCCATGGCCGACGAGCTCAAGGATTACCAGAAGGCCGTTCAGGAAGGCCTGGACCGCGCGTACGGCAACCCGGACCTCACAGAGACCACGTTCGACATCGAGCGCGACAGGCTGGTCATCTTCAGCGACCACCACCGAGGCGCGCGCGACGGCGCGGACGACTTCTGGCGTTGCGAGCGCTCGTACCACGCTGCCCTCGGCTATTACCTCGAGGCGGGGCACCGCCTCTTCCTCCTGGGCGACGTCGAGGAGCTGTGGGAGAACGGGCACGGAGAGGTGCTGAAGGCCTACGCAAACACCCTCGCGCTCGAGCAGGAGTTCCACCGGGCCGGGCGCCTCGAGCGCTTCTGGGGAAACCACGACGACTCGTGGCGCCACGAGGCCGACGTCGAGAAGCACCTCCACAAGCTCTACCCGGGGCTCGTCGTCCACGAGGCGATGCGCATCAGGATCGTGGACGGGGACAAGCCTCTTGGGGTCCTCTTCCTCGTGCACGGTCACCAGGGGACCCTGGACAGCGACCGCTTCTCGGCCGCCTCCCGGCTCGTCGTCCGCTACGGGTGGAGGCCGTTCCAGCGGAAGTTCAAGATCCCGTCCACGACGCCGTCCCGGGATTTCGTCCTCCGTGCCCGGCACGACGACGCGATGTTCCAGTGGGCGCGCAACCGGCCCGAGAAACTCGTGCTCATCGCCGGGCACACGCATCGTCCGGTCTTCAGCGACCCCAAGGTGAGAGCAGAGCGAACGCCGGACGAGGTCGACAAGGAGCTGAAGCGCCTCCGGGAGGCCGCGGACGCGACGCCGGACGGCCTCGGCACGCTGCGGGCCGAGTACGAGCTCGTGCGCACGGAGCAGTTCGGCGACCCGCCGAAGAAGATGCCGCTCCCGTGCTACTTCAATACGGGCTGTTGCTCCTACGGCGACGGCGACGTGACGGGCATCGAGATCTCGGGCGGGAAAATCCGGCTCGTCCGCTGGCTCGACGACGACTCCACGCCGAAGCACAAGCAGCTGGCCGACGAGTCCCTCCGCGACATCCTCACGGCCGTCGCAGGCTCACACAGCTGACAGCGCCCCCGGGCGGCTACTCGCCGAAGGCGTGGCTCCAGCGCACGAGCGTCCAGTCGACGTCGAGCGGGAGCTCCCCACGCGCGGCCGCGATTGCCTCGGCGACGCTTTCGCCGCCGCCGAGCGCCGCGCGGTGCTGGCCCGCGGAGCTCTCGAACGTGGCGTTCAGGAGGTAGGCGTTGAAGAGGCGGACGCGGGGCCTGCGGTTGCGCCGGAACGGATGGACGAGTGTGGTTGCAGTCATCGGAGGTCTCCTGCGGGTCGTTGAAGCGTTGCCTGCATGCTCGCCCAGGGCCGCCGCGCGGGCCAGGGAGCCAGCCTGCGTCCGGCGGTGCGGATACCCGCACGGATCCGGATGGACAGGCGGGCCCCGGGGAGTGGAGTCTCGATGGGGCCCGCCCGTCTTGAGGAGGAGCGTGGTGCTCAGCTAGTCGATCGCGAACGTGACCGTGAGCATGGCGCCGACGTCCTGCGTTCCCGGCTGGATCGCGACGTCGCCCGCGGCAGCCTCGGCGCCGTCGTACAGGGGCACGGGCCCGCCGCCACCGCCCTCGACGATCGCGATCGGAGCCCCGAGGCTGACGCCCGCCTTTTCCGCGATGGCCCCGGCGCGCGCCCTCGCGTCGTCGAACGCGGCATCGACCGCATCGGCGTACTGGCTCTCCGCGTCGGAGACCGTCAGCGTGGGGCCGTAGACCTGGTTGGCCCCGGCGTCGACCGCCGCGTCCACGGTCGGCCCGGCCTGGTCGAGGTCGCGAATCGTCGCGCTCACGGTGCTGGAGGCGTCGTACCCCGTCACCGAGAGCCCGTCCTCGCCCGTGCGGGGATAGACGGAGACCTGGTCGGTGCGCAGGTCGTCCTCGGCCACGCCGGCTTCGCGGAGGGCCGCCACCACCCGCTCGCTCGCCTCAGTCGCGTCGGCGAGCGCGGTCGCAGCGGAGTCCGCCGACGCCTGGACGCCGAAGGACCACTCGGCGACATCGGGCGCGACCTTAACGGAGCCGGTGCCGACGACGGTGATCCCCGCCGCAGAGACCGACGCCCCGGCGGCGAGCGACTCGGCAGACATGCCTGCCGCCAGGACCCCGCTCTCGAGGCCTCCGACGGCGACACCGTCCGAGCCCTCGTCGCCGCCGCTGCAGCCGGCCACGAGGACTGCTGCGGCAAGGACGATGGCTGCAATCGCGCTCCTGGTCATTCGCTCCTCCGATCTCGTTTCGTGCTTCGACGGGAGGAGCGGCCCGGAAGTTCCCGGCTCAGGTAGTCACGCCGGCCAGCAGCTCGTCGAGCACGCGCTCGGGGCGACCGCCGGGGGAGACGAGCGCGAGGCGAAGCGCGCAACCCACGCAGGGCGCCGGGAGGACGGAGGCGGCGAGCGCGACCCGGCGCAGGAGCGCCCGCCTCTCCTGGAGCTCGCGCTGACGCCGCGCGCAGTACTCGGCGAAGCGGCCGTCCGGCGTGTCGAGCCACGCGCGCAGCTCGCACTCGAACGTGCCCCAGCGCGCTTCCCGAAAGCTCGGCGGCGTCTCCACGGAGCCGGAAAGCGTATGTAAGGCTTACCTGACCGTCAAGGTAAGGCGACCCTGCGCAACTACCAGCCGCCCCGCCTCTTCTTCCGCTTCCCGTCGGGCCAGATCTGGGTCTGCGGGTTCAGCCTCACGACGTCCTCCGCCTGCCAGCGGAGCGGGTCCTTGAGCTTGAACACCTTCAGGCCCTTCGTGATGTCCGTCTGGTAGATGAAGCCGTTGTACCAGTAGCTGCCCCACGCCCCGCCCAGCGTGAGCGCGGCCGGATCGAGCGGGAGCGGATCCGACCAGGCCACGGTCGACGGGCGGCGCGGATCGGTGAAGTCGACCACCCAGGTGCCGGCCTGGTAGTTGCCGGCCACCAACAGGTCGCGCTTGCGGGTCGGCACCACGTTGTAGTTGTGGATCGTGCAGTTCTCGACCGCGGACTGCGGCCGCGGCAGCACCCAAGTGCCGAGCAGCGCCCCGCTATTCGTGTCGAAGAAGAAGATGCTCTTGAAGAGCGCCGGGTCGCCGGCTTCGCACTCCGGCCCGACGCCGCCGCCGGGCTCCCAGCCCATCACCGTGACGTCGCCGTCCCAGGAGAGGGCCGCCGAGTGCCAGCCCGTGACGCCGGGGGTCGTGAACGCTCGCAGCCGCTCGGGCTCGACCGGGTTGGAGATGTCGAAGACGACCGCCTGCATGCCGGCGCACACGGCGAGCCGCTGCGTCTTCGTCAGCAGGACGCCGATGTCGTGGCACGAGTGCCCGCCCTCGAGCGGGACGTCGGCGATCACCTGCGCATCCTCGGGGTCGTCCAGGGGCACCTCGACGATCTGGAACTTGTCGTGCTCCACCGAGCACTCGTGGCGCCAGATGGGATCGTTGTCGTAGACCGGAGCGGTCGCGCTCGCCGAGACGTAGAGGAGCACGCGGTTCCGCTTCGGGTCCGGGACGACGGTGTGCGTGTGGGAGCCGCAGTCGGTCGCGACGGCGGCGACGAGATCGTCCGCGCTCGCGCGCCGAGCCTTGCGGACGTCGAAGATCTGGATGCCCTCGAAGCCCGACGCTGCAAGCGGGGCATCGCAGGTCTCCTCGGGCGTGGCCGCGGCGGTGGGCGTGTCGATCGAGCGGAAGACGAGGTTCTTGTACACGCCGATGTCGCCCTGGAACGTGCCGCAGTCGACCTCGGCGACGGCCCTCGGCTTCCTGGGCCTGGAGATGTCGACGATCCGGAACCCGCCGTTCCACGTCCCCTGGTAGGCGTAGTCGTCCTGGAAGGCCGCGTCCGTGAAGAACGCCTCCCCGAACGTCACGGCCGGGCGATTGTCGCCCGTGGCGCCGACCAGCCTGAGGTTGGCGGAGCGGATATCGTCGTCGCGCGGCTTCCCGGGCCGCGTACTCCCGGCGGGCATTGCCGCCACGACGAGCACCACGCTCAGAATGAGCCCGACTACGAGCAAACGGTTCCGATTTCGCATCTCGCCCCTTTTTCGACCCCGAAGTCGCCCGATCCTAACGAGCGCATACGACGAGTCAACCGATCTGAGACGATCGCCCTGGTGCTGAAGCTCTACGACTACGCAGCCTCGGCGAATTGCTACAAGGCCCGCCTCCTGCTGGCCCAGCTCGGCCTTCCGTACGAGCGGGTCCCGGTCGACATCTTCGCGGGCGAGTCGACGACCACCGAGCACCTTGCGCGCAACCCGGCCGGGCGGACGCCCGTGCTCGAGCTCGACTCCGGCGAGACGATCGCGGAGTCCAACGCGATCCTCCTCTACCTCGCCGAGGGCACGCCGTTCCTCCCGGACGAGCTTTCTGAGCGCGCCCGCGTCTGGCAGTGGCTCTTCTTCGAGCAGAACCTCTTCGAGCCAAACGTCGGGACTGCGCGCTTCTGGCGCCTCACCGGGCGCGACACCCTCAAGCCGGAAGTCTTCGCCGTGCGGCTCGAGTCCGCCCGTGCCGGGCTCGAGACCCTCGATCGCGGGCTCGCCGGCCGAAGCTTCCTGCTGGGCGAGGCCTACACGGTCGCGGACGTCTCCTTGTACGCCTACGCACACGTGGCCGGCGACGCCGGCATCGACATGGCCGACTACGGCGAGGTCGGCGGCTGGCTGGGCCGCGTGGAGGCGACGCCCGGGTTCGTGAACGACCTCGAGCCATACCCGCCTGGCGCATCCGCAGGAGCAGGCGGGCCCTCCGTGCACAACTGAGGTTGAACAGCGTCCGGAGAAGGGCGTATTTTCGTGTCGAGTGGCACGAGTGGAGGACCCGTTTCTCGCTTTTCCCGAGGAAGCGATCGGGTGGTGGGACGAACCGGAGCTCCAGCCGGTGCCGCGGCCACCCAGCCGACGACGGCCGCCACCGAGAACGCTCGCAGGCGACCTCGCCCGGCTCCGCCAGCGGCTCTCCGCCGGCTCGCAGGGCGCGCTCGCACTGGGCGCAGCGATCGGCTTCCTCCTCCTGGTGGCCCTTGCGTACGTGATCCTCGCGCGCGACGGCGGGCCGCCCGCGGCGGTCGAGGATGCCGCCCCGCCGCCGGTCACGGCGCCGACGCCAGCCGCAGCTGCGGCAGTGCCTGTCGCGCCATCGGACCCCACTCTGCGCAGCGGCGACCGCGGCGTCGCCGTCAGAGACCTCCAGCACGCGCTCGCCGCGCTCGGCTACTCCCAGACGGTCGCCGACGGCTCCTTCGAAGCCGGGACTGCGACG
>DAITAN010000491.1:0-1593 GCA_036824235.1 Gaiellaceae bacterium
GACGGGACGCTCGGAGAGATGCAGCAGGCGCGTCGGGGTCGAGCCGACGAGCGCGCTCTTCAGCGGCCGCTCGCCGTAGGAGCCGACGACGATCATGCGCGCGTCGCGCGCGTCGGCGACCTCGATGAGCGCCTCGGCGGCCGGGCGCTCCACCCGCATCGCGTCGACTGCGCGGCCAGCGACCTCGCCCGCCTCCGCGAGCACCTGGCGCGCATGGTCGTGAACGGCCTCGGCGTAGTCCGAGACCTCGCCCCCGAGCTTGCCGACGGTGTAGCCGAAGACGACGACGAGGTCGTCGCCCAGCTCGCCGGCCAGATCCGCGGCGCCGCGCAGGGCCGCCTTCGCGCCGTCGGTGCCGTCGTAGCCCACCACCAGCGTCGCCATGTCAGACCTCCGGTCGGGTTGCGGGAGCGCCAGCCAGGATCTCGGGACTGACGACCTCCGGCTTGCGGCGGAAGAACTCCCGGTTCCCGGCCGCGTACCACCAGAGCATGAGCAGGACCCCGAGGAGCATCGTGCCGATGCCGATGATCAGCGGCGGCCCGAGCCCGAGCCACGAGTCGCCCGACTCCGAGTTCTCCGGCTTGGAGAGGTCGTAGCACGACTTCACGAGCACGCCGAGCAGCATCAGCCCGCCGAGGAACGGGAGCACCCCGATCATGACGAAGTTCTTCGCGCTCTTGGTCAGCTCGCGCCGGTAGTAGATGACGCACGCGAAGCCGGTCAGCCCGTAGTAGAAGGCGATCATCAGGCCCAGGGCGGCGATCGAGTCGAAGAGGATGTTCTCGCTGACGATCGTCAAGCCCACGTACCAGGCGATCGAGGCGACGCCCATGAGGATCGTGGAGATGTGCGGGGTCAGGAAGCGCGGGTGGATGCGCCCCAGCGACTCTGGCATCGCCCCGATCCGGGCCATCGACAACGACGTCCGCGCGGTCGGCAGGATCGTCGTCTGCGTCGAGGCGGCCGCCGACGTGAGGACGGCGATGATCAGCAGCTTGTCGAGCGGCGAGCCGAGGACCGCTTTGCCGAGGTCGCTGAAGATGTCGTCGGAGTGATCGACGAGCTCCTTGGGGCCGTTGTATGCCTGGGCGGCGATCGCGACGATGAGGTAGGTCGCCACGAGGATGAGCGTGCTGACCACGGCCGCCTTGCCCGGGGTCTCGCTGGAGTTCTCGCTCTCCTCGTTGACCGTCACCGTGCTGTCCCAACCCCAATAGATGAAGACCGAGAGCAGGACCCCGCTCACGAAGGCGTCGGTGCTGTCGACGGCGAACGGGCTGATCCACGAGAAGCTGGGATCGACGGCATTGGGCCCGGCGTCGCCGGTCGCGACCTTGACCAGGGCGACGACCGCGAAGATCGCCAGGGTGAGGATCTCGGCGCCTAGGAGGCCGACCTGGGTGCGGGCCGAGAGCTCGATGCCGTACACGCAGATCGAGGTCATGATCGCGATCCAGACGATGCCGACGGCGGTGACTGCCGCAGTCGAGTCGGCGGCGCTCTGCCAGTCGAAGAGGCGGAAGCTGTAGAGCCCGGCGATCTGGGCCAGGTTGGCCATGACGATGATGTCGGCGACGATGATCGCCCAGC
>DAITAN010000492.1:0-1587 GCA_036824235.1 Gaiellaceae bacterium
GCGCAGGCGGCCGACCAGCCCTTCCCGACCGTCGGCGAGGCGATGTCCAACGCTGCGTGCGACATCGCGGAGGTGCTCGGCGCGGCAGCCATCCTCGTGCCCACGTACTCCGGGCGGACGGCGTCGGCCGTGGCGCGCCATCGTCCGCGCCGGCCGATCATCGCCGTCACGCACAAGCGCCAGGCCGTGCAGCAGCTCGCGCTCGAGTGGGGCGTGGTCGCCGCGGAGATCGAGGAGGCCAAGAATGTCGACGACCTCTGGGCCCGCGCGCTCGACGCAGCCCGCGAGACGGGGCTCGTCAACCCGGGGGACCGCATCGTCATCACGGCGGGCACGGCCGTGAACGTGCCCGGCACCACGAACGTCATCAAGGTCGAGACCGCCTGAGCCCGAACCCGGGCGTGTCCGTCCGATGCGGTTCTTAAGGTTCTTCGTGCCGCGGGAAGGAGGCTATGGGCTGCGGTCGAAGTTCGCATGCCCATGGCAGCCCGGGGTCGCCGCCGCGCATCCAACCGTCCCTCGAAGTCCGCGCTCGCACTTCGGTGGATCGGCATTGTCGTTCTTCTGGTCGTCGCGGTCGGCTACGTTCAGCCGCTGCGGGCCTACCGCCAGGCCGAGGACGACGTCGCCGTGCGCCGGGCGCAGGTCGAGCGCCTCGAGCAGCGGAACGTGCGGCTCGAGCAGCAGCTCGAGGAAGCCGGCACCAACGAGTTCATCGAGCGCTCCGCGAGGCGGCTCGGGCTCGTCAAGCCCGGCGAGCGCCTCTTCGTCGTCACGGACGTGGATCAGTGGAAGCGCGACCGCAAGGGTGGTACGGGGACGCGGATACCATGATCGGATGGACGACGGGAGGGTGGTCTCCTGGCAGCTCGGACGTCCCGCCAGGCCGTTTCGGCGGGTGGCTGTCCGCTGTCCGCACGGCTTTCCCGCGGTTACGGAACAGGCGCCGTTCGACTCCGACGGCAAGCCCTTCCCGACGACGTACTACCTGACCTGTCCCTGGCTGGTGGCGGGGATCGCGCGGCTCGAGGCCGCGGGAGGCGTCGAGCGCTGGTCGCTCGCGGCAGCTTCCGATCCAGCCCTGAGCGCGAGCCTCGAGCGGGCGGACCGAGAGCAGCGCGAGCTGCGGCCCGAGCTCGACGTCGGGATCGGCGGCACGCGATCGCCTGGGAAGCTCAAGTGCCTGCACGCCCATGCCGCGTTCGCCCTGGCACGACCGGGCTACGAGCTCGGCGAAGCTGTTCTCGGTGAGGCAGGCGAGCCGTGGTGCCCGGACGCTCGCTGCGGCGCGGCCCTGAACGGGAGCGAGCCGGCGTGATGCTCCAGGCGGCTCGCCATCAGTGGGACGAGGGCCTGCGCCGGCTGGACGCCGAAGGCGAGGACACCGCGCGCACGCGCCACCTCTGGATCCTGATCGAGGAGGTCGTGGCCGAGCTCCGCCGGCGCGTGGGGCAGACCTTCACGCTCACCGAGCTCGCGGGCGTCTACGAGGGCTCGGAGGACTGGGTGCGTGACGTCGTCGTCCGCTCGACGCCGGCGCGCGCGCGGGCCGGCGTCCGGGATGCCGCGCTCGTGCAGGACGCGGCC
>DAITAN010000493.1:0-1582 GCA_036824235.1 Gaiellaceae bacterium
GCCGAGCGACGTCCAGCAGTCGACCCAGACGAGGATGCAGGGCGAAGCGTCTCCGGCGGCGAACAGGTCGTCGGCCAGCTCCGGGAAGTTGCGGCGGAAGGGCGCGCGATTCCGCCACATGTCGAGCTGGCCGGTGAGGCCCTGAATCATGTAGATCGAGGCATAGCGCCGGTCCGGCTCGTCGTCGTAGCCGGGAGGCACGTAGACCCAGAGCGGCCGGACGTGTGGGTCGCCTAGGGGGTTCCCCCGCAGCGCCTCGCTCTCGAAGCTGGTCTCCTCGAAACGGCCGGCAGGCTCGAACGACCAGGGCTCCATGCCGCGGATGCTAGACGGTCCCCGCGAGCGACTGGCAGCTTGGGCAGTACCAGGTGCCGCGCCCGCCGGCACGCGTCTTGGCGATCGGCGTGCCGCATCTTTCGCACGGCTCATCCTCACGCCCGTAGACCATGAACTCGTTCTGCATCCGCCCTTCCCTGCCGTCCGCGCCGCGGTAGTCGCGCAGGGTCGCCCCTTGCCGGCGGATGCCCAGGCGCAGCGCCTTGCGGATGCCTTCGCGGAGCGCGGCGACGTCCGTGTCGCCGAGGTGCCCTGCGGGAGTGAGTGGATGTATGCGGGCGTACCAGAGCGCCTCGTCCGCGTAGATGTTCCCGACGCCGGCGACGGCCCGCTGGTCGAGCAGCGCCGCCTTCACGGGCGCACGACGGCCGGCGAGAGCTGCGCCGAGGCTCTTGGCCGTGAAACCTCGTTCGAGCGGCTCGCGACCCAGCCTCCGGGTCGTGAAGTAGGCGTCGAGATCGCCGGGCTCGAGGAGGTCCCAGGTCCCGAACCTCCGGACGTCGCGATAGATGACATCCGATCCGTCGTCTAATCTGACAACTGCTCGCACGTGAGGATCGTCCCGGTACCCGTCCGGCGCCGGGTGCAGGACGTTCCCCGTCATCCGTAGGTGAACGAGGAGGTGCCGCCCGCTATCGAAGCCGACAATCAAATACTTGCCGCGCCTGCGCACGTGAACGACGCGTTCGCCCTCGAGTTCCGCGGCGATGACCTCCGGCGGCTTGGGTCTCGTCAGTCGCGAGTCGAGGATGGCCACGCGGTCGAAGCTCCGCCCTTCCAGCCCCGGCGCCAGTGACGCGCGGATCGTCTCGACCTCGGGCAGCTCGGGCATCCGCGCCTCCCGGCTAGGAGAGAACCTCGAGCACGATCGGACGCCGTTCGGGCTCTGCGTCCACGATCGAGTACGCCGCCATGACCTCGTCCACGGCACGAACAGCCGACTCCTCGTCGCGCGCATGAATCTCGGCGATCGGTGCACCGGGCTCGACACGGTCGCCTCTCTTGGCTAGGCAGACGACGCCGACCGCGTGGTCGATGGTGTCCTCCTTGCGCACGCGCCCGGCGCCCAGGTGGAGCGCCGCGAGCCCCACAGCCGTCGTGGCGATCGCTCCGACGTAGCCCGCTCCCGGTGTCGGCACCGGGAGGACGACGGCTGCCGTCGGAAGGGCCTCCCGGCGCGGATCGCCGTCCTGGGCGCGGATCCAGCGCTCGTACACGGCGCGCGCGGCGCCGCCCGTGAGGGCCG
>DAITAN010000095.1:0-7927 GCA_036824235.1 Gaiellaceae bacterium
GGCGAGCTGGGGGAGGAGCTTCGCCGTCTGGGCGGCTGGGAGTCCGAGCTGCGCCGTGCGGCGGCCGAGGCGGCCGAGCGCGTCTCAGCGATCGGGATCGAGCGCGCACGGCTCGACGCGGAGCGCGAGGAAGTGATGCGCCGGCTTCCCGAAGACGCCGAGGCCGAGGCGCTGGAGGACGAGGAGGCCGACGCGCTCCGGGTCCAGCTCGAGCGGCTGGAGCGGCGGCGCGAGGCGCTCGGCCAGGTCAACCCGCTGGCCGCGGAGGAGCACGCGCGCGAGAAGGCGCGGCTCGAGGAGCTGACCGAGCAGCGCGAGGACCTCGAGCGCTCGCTCGCCGAGCTCGAGGCGCTCCGCGACGAGCTCTCGGAGACGGTCGAACGCCGTTTCGAGGAGACACTCGGCGAGGTCGAGCGCCACTTCGAGGAGGTCGCCGGCACGCTCTTCCCGGGCGGCAGCGGCCGCATCATCAGGGTCGAGGGCGACGAGGACAATGAGCCGGGAATCGAGATCGAGCTGCAGCCCGCCGGGAAGCGCGTCACCCGCCTCTCACTGCTCTCCGGCGGCGAGAAGGCGCTCGGCGCGATCTCGTTCCTGTTCGCGCTCTTCCTCGCGCGTCCGTGCCCCTTCTACCTCCTGGACGAGGTGGAGGCGGCCCTCGACGACGCCAACATCGGCCGCTTCACCGAGCTTCTCCGGCGCTTCGCCGGCCGGGCGCAGTTCATCGTCGTCACGCACCAGAAGAGGACGATCGAGGCCGCGGATATTCTCTACGGCGTGACCATGGGGGACGACGGGATCTCGCAGGTTGTTTCGAAACGCCTCGCGGGCGAGCCCGAGGCGCAGGCCCTCAGCGCGTGACACGCAGCTGGGCGGAGTTCCTCGGCGACGGCGAGGTCGCCCCCGTCGCCGACGAGGAGACGGGCCGTGGCTGGTTTGGGCGACTCCGCGAGTCGCTCTCGTCGAGCCGCCAGGCGCTGACGCGCGAGCTGCTCTTCGATCCGAGCGACGAGGAAGCCTGGGAGCGAATCGAGGAGGCCCTGATCGCGGCCGACTGCGGCGTGCCCGCAACGGTCGAGATCGTCCGCCGCCTGGAGGCGAAGGAGCCGGCGAGCCAGGCCGACCTCCTGGAAGGCCTGCAGGAGGTACTCACGGACATGGTCACCGTGGACGGCCAGGAGCGTCTCGCGCTGGACGCAAAGCCCACCGTGCTCCTCGTCGTCGGCGTCAACGGCACGGGGAAGACGACCACGATCGGAAAGCTCGCGCATCGCCTCGGCGAGTCGGGCCGCTCGGTCGTGCTGGCCGCGGCGGACACGTTCCGCGCGGCCGCCGAGGAGCAGCTCGAGATCTGGGCCGACCGGGCCGGCGCCGACTTCGTCGGCTCGCAGCGCGGCGCGGACGCCGCGGCAGTCGCGTTCGATGCCATCTCCGCCGCCGAGTCGCGCGGCCGCGACGTGGTCGTCGTGGACACGGCGGGGCGCCTGCACACGCAGACGAACCTGATGGAGGAGCTGGCGAAGGTCAGGCGCGTGATCGCCGGCAAGCTCGAGGGCGCGCCGCACGAGACACTGCTCGTGCTCGACGCCACGACCGGCCAGAACGGCCTGCGCCAGGCGAAGCTCTTCAACGAGGCCGTGGGACTGACCGGCGTCGCGCTCACGAAGCTGGACGGCACGGCCAAGGGAGGCGTGGCGGTCGCCGTCACACAGGAGCTGGGCCTGCCGGTGAAGCTCGTCGGGGTCGGGGAGACCCTCGACGACCTCCAGCCGTTCGACCCGGCCGACTTCGCCCGCGCCCTCGTCGGCTCGGAGTAAGGCTCACTCTCGGCACACCTGCGCGCGCTATCTGCGCGGATTTCGTCGATAGGCTCGGACCGGGGGGCGCCCGGCCGTTCGGGGCAGGATGCGAACGGGCCTGCTCCGAACGACCGGCGGCGTGCCGTCTAGCGCTCGATCGCGAACGCGATATTCACGGTCGTGCGGTACATCGTGATGCTGTCGCCGCTGACCTCGCAGCTCATCGACACGACGTCGGCGCCCGTGATGCCACGCACCGTCTTCGCCGCCTCCTTGACGGCCACATCGGCCGCCTTGGCGAAGCTCTCGGGGTGATTTCCGATCACGGTGATGACTTTGGCGATGTCGGACATTGGTCGCCCTCCTTGGGTCGGATTGGAAAAACCACACGGCTACACTTCCCGCCGGCCCATGTTTGACACGCTTTCCGACAAGCTTCAGGCGACTCTCGGC
Source organism: Gaiellaceae bacterium (assembly GCA_036824235.1). Lineage (GTDB taxonomy): Bacteria > Actinomycetota > Thermoleophilia > Gaiellales > Gaiellaceae > JAIBJN01. The sequence goes on from DAITAN010000095.1 coordinate 2,253, forward strand.
GATCTCAGAAGCCGCGGAGTGCTCACCGAGGAGGATCTCTCGGGCGCCATGCGCGAGATTCGCCTTGCCCTCCTCGAGGCCGACGTCAACTTCAAGGTCGTGAAGGAGTTCGTCGCCCGCGTCAAGGAGCGCGCAGTCGGCACGAACGTGACCAAGAGCCTGACGCCGGGCCAGGAGGTCGTGAAGATCGTCCACGACGAGCTGACCGAGCTGATGGGCTCGGGCGGCTCGAAGCTCGCGTTCTCCGGCCGTCCGCCGACCGTCGTCCTGCTCGCCGGTCTCCAGGGCTCGGGGAAGACCACGGCCGCGGCGAAGCTCGCGCTGCTCCTGCGGAAGACGGAGAACAAGTCGCCGGCGCTCGTCGCCGCCGACCTCCAGCGGCCGGCGGCCATCGACCAGCTGGAGCAGCTCGGCAAGCAGATCCAGATCCCCGTCTACCTCGATCGGACGACGAAGGACGCCGTCGCGGTCGCGCGCCACGGGATCGAGCAGGCCCAGGCGCAGGGTCGCGACGTGGTCATCGTCGACACGGCCGGCCGCCTGCAGATCGACGAGCCGCTGATGGAGGAGCTCGCCGCGATCCGCAAGCAGGTGAAGCCGCACAACGTCTTGCTCGTGCTCGACTCCATGACCGGGCAGGAAGCGGTCGGCGTCGCCGAGGCGTTCGCGGAGCGGGTCGACTTCGACGGCGTCGTCCTCACGAAGCTCGACGGCGACGCGCGCGGCGGCGCTGCGCTCTCCGTGAAGGCGGTCACGGGCAAGCCCATCAAGCTCGCCTCGACGGGTGAGAAGCTTGACCAGCTCGAGTACTTCCATCCCGACCGCATGGCGTCGCGCATTCTCGGCATGGGCGACGTGCTCACGCTCATCGAGCGCGCGGAGCAGGCGGCCGAGGTCGACGAGCAGGAGGAGATGGAGCGCCGGCTGCGCGCCGGCCAGTTCACCTTCGACGATTTCCTGCAGAGCTACCGGATGATGCGGCGCATGGGATCGCTGAAGTCGGTCGTGGGCCTCATCCCGGGGCTCGGCAAGCAGCTCCAGGGCGTCAACGTCGACGACAGGGAGCTGGGCCGCGTCGAGGCGATCGTCCTCTCGATGACCCCGGACGAGCGCCGCCGGCCTGAGATCATCAACGGAACGCGCCGCGCCCGGATCGCGCAGGGCAGCGGCACGACCGTGCAGCAGGTGAACCAGCTCCTGAACGCGCGCAAGCAGATGGCCAAGATGGTCAAGCAGATGGGGAAAGGCAAGATGCCGAACATCCAGTCGCTGGCGGCTTCCCAGCGGCGGCGCTAGAACTCGGAACGAAAGGACGGAATGGCAACTCGCATCAGACTGGCCCGCGTGGGCTCGAAGAAGAATCCGATCTACCGGGTCGTGGTCGCCGACGCGCGCTCGCCGCGTGACGGCCGCTTCATCGAGATCGTCGGGCGCTACAACCCGCAGACGGACCCGTCGACGATCGATCTCGACACGGACAAGATCCAGGATTGGATCTCCAAGGGCGCGCAGCCGAGCGACAGGGTCAAGCGCCTGATGAAGACCCAGGGCATCTAGTGGAGGAGCTCCTCGCCTACCTGGCGCGGAACCTCGTCGACCAGCCGGACGAGGTGCGCGTCGAGCGGACGGAGCGCGACGGCGCCGTCGTCCTCCGGCTGCACGTGGCCGAGGAGGACATCGGCAAGGTGATCGGCCGGCAGGGACGCATCGCGCGCGCTCTCCGGACGCTCGTGCGCGCGAGCGGCGGGCGCCGCCAGGAGCGCGCGCTCCTCGAGATCGTTGACGCCCGCTGACGCCGCGGGCGACCGCTGGGTGAAGGTGGGCCGCGTCGGACGTCCGCACGGCCTGGCCGGCGCTTTCGTCGTCGAGCATGCGAGCGACGACCCCGAGCGCTTCGCGAAAGGCGCGACGCTGTACATCGAGCGCGAGCCTGCGACAGTCGTCGAGTCGAAGATCTCGGGAGGGCGAGTCGTCGTCCGCCTCGACAGGTCGGCGCGCCGAGGGGTCGAGCTCGAGCTGCCGGAGGCGGAGCTTCCTGCGGCGGGCGAGGACGCGTTCTACGTCTACCAGCTGGTCGGGCTGACCGTGGAGGAGGAGGGCGGCCGCGTCCTCGGGCGGGTGCAGGACGTGACGCCGGGCGTGGCGAACGACGTGCTCGAGCTCGAGGGCGGGATCGCCCTTCCAATGGTCGAGGATTGCGTGCGCACGGTCGATCTGGAGGAAGGCCGGATCGTGGTCGCTCCCGGGTTCGCACCCGAAAGCTAATCTCGGACACTGATGCAGATCGACGTCTTCACCCTGCTGCCCCATGCGTTCTCATGGCTCACCGAGCAGCGGCCGCTGGCCGCCGTGCTCGGCTCCGAGCTGGAGCTCAAGCTCCTCAACTACCGCGACTTCACGCCGCTCTCGGGCGGGCAAGTAGACGATGAGCCCTACGGCGGCGGCGCGGGCATGGTCCTGCGCGTGGACGTCGTCTATGCGGCGCTCGAGGCCGTGTACGGCGCCGAGCGCGACCGGCGGGTGATCGCCTTCTCCCCGCAGGGACGCCCGCTCGACCAGGCGCTCGTCGACGAGCTGGCCGGCGAGGAGGAGTTGACGCTCCTCTCGGCGCGCTTCGAAGGCTTCGACGAGCGGATCCTCGAGCACGCGGCGACCGACGCCGTCTCCATCGGCCCCTACGTGCTGTCGGGCGGCGAGCTGCCGGCCATGGTCGTCCTCGACGCCGTCGCGCGCCGGCTGCCCGGAGCGATCCGGGAGGAGAGCGCCGCCGTCGAGAGCTTTTCCGATGCCCTCGAGGGCGGCCTCGAGTTCCCGCACTACACCCGACCCGCCGACTTCCGCGGCTGGCGCGTCCCTGACGTTCTCCTGTCCGGGAATCATGCGCTCATCGAGCGCTGGCGCCAGGAGCGGAGCAGAGAGCGGTCGGTTTCGTGAGAGGGCCGCTCGACCGGATAACGGGATCTCTGCCGGCGCCGTGGGACACGGTCGTCGACTGGGTGCTCACGATCACGATCGCCGTCGCGGCGGTGCTCGCCATCAAGGCCTGGGTGGTGAATCCGTACCGGATCCCGTCGTCCTCGATGGAGCCGACACTGCACTGCGCCACCCCCGAGGTCGGCTGCCAGGCCGACTCGTCCGACCGTGTGCTCGCCAACCGCTTCATCTACCGCTTCCGCGACCCGGAGCGCGGGGACATCGTCGTGTTCGAGGTGCCGGACCGCGCCCTGGAGATGTGCGGCGCATCAGGCACGTTCGTGAAGAGGCTCGTCGCCGTGCCCGGCGACAGGATCAACCAGGCGGAAGGCGTCGTGCGGGTGAACGGGAAGGTCGTCGAGGAGCCGTACCTGAACGGCGGTGGCCCCGGCCCGAACTTCTCGGAGCGGCGGCTCGGGGACGACGAATACTTCATGATGGGCGACAACCGCGGCCAGTCATGCGACAGCCGCGATTGGGGACCCGTGAACCGCGAAGACCTAATCGGACCGGTGTTTGCCGTCTACTGGCCGCTCACGCGGCTTGGCCTGCGGTAGCAGGAGGCCGTCTTCCTCCGCACCCGGCTCGAATCGCTCCCTGCTCCCTGGCCGACTGTCATCGACTGGGTCCTTACGATCGCGATTGCGGTCGCGGCGGTGCTCGCCATCAAGGCGTGGGTGGTGAACCCGTACCGGATCCCGTCGTCCTCGATGGAGCCGACGCTGCACTGCGCGGCGCCGGAGCCGGGCTGCCAGGCGGGGACCTCCGACCGCGTGCTCGCCAACCGGTTCATCTACCGCTTCACGGACCCGGATCGCGGCGACATCGTCGTCTTCGAGACCCCGCCGGAGGCCGCGAGCATCTGCCCGGGCCCGGGCGGCGTCTTCGTGAAGCGCCTGATCGGGCTTCCCGGCGATGAGCTCGAGATCCGCGGAGACCAGCTGTACGTGAACGGTGAGCCGTACCCGGAGCCGTACCTCTTCGGCGGTGAGGTCGGCGACGAGTTCGGCCCCATCACGGTGCCCGAGGACTCCTACTTCATGATGGGCGACAACCGACTGCAGTCCTGCGACAGCCGCGAGTGGGGCGAGGTGCCGCGCGACAACCTCATCGGCCCCGTGTTCGCGCTCTACTGGCCGCCGCAGCGGATCGGCTTCCGCTAGCGCGCTTCCGTTGCACCAGCGTGCGCGACTCGGCACGGTCCGCGCGCCATGGGCGCGTTGAGCCGGGTTACGCTCGAGGCGGAGGGAGGCCCGCGGCGGCCCCTCCAGGGACGTGTCCGTGAAGGCCGCGTCCGACCGGCTTGTCGTGCCATGGCCGCGAGGTTTCGCTAGCATTCCGGCGCGGCTTCGGCCGCCCTTTTCATGACGACGCCCATCGACATCCTCGAGCGCAAGCAGATGCGCGACGACATCCCGCGGTTCAAGGCCGGCGACTCGGTCCGCGTGCACTTCCAGGTCATCGAGGGCCAGCGGCGCCGTGTGCAGGTCTTCGAGGGCATCGTGATCAAGCGCCAGGGCGCGGGCGTCCGCGAGACCTTCACCGTCCGCAAGAACTCGTTCGGCGTGGGCGTCGAGCGAACGTTCCCGCTCCACTCGCCGAAGATCGACCGGATCGAGGTTGGTGCGATCGGCGACGTGAACCGCGCCAAGCTGTACTACCTGCGCTCCAAAGTGGGTAAGAAGGCGCGCGTCCGCGAGAAGCAGCGGACCTAGTCGATATCCTCGCGCCCGTGGCGACACTCCGCCGTCCGGGCCGCAAGCTCCTCGCGTTCGACCGACGCCTGGGCGTGCGCTTCGTCGCAGGCGCGGACGAGGCCGGGCGCGGCAGCCTCGCCGGCCCACTCGTCACGGCAGGCGTCCTCTTCGACTACGAGCGGCTGCGAGACCACCGCGTCCGGCCGCTGGCGCTCCTCAACGACTCGAAGCAGGTCGACCCGGCCGACAGGGAGGAGCTCTTCCGCGCCGTGACGTGCTGCGCGACGCGGATTGCCGTCCGCGTGATCCCGCCCGCGGTGATCGACCGCGACGGCCTGCATCGCTCGAACCTCCGCGGCCTTCGAGAGGCGCTCGCGGCTCTCGCGCCTCCAGCCGACGTCTGCCTTGTAGACGGGTTTCGGCTCGGCCCGCTCGCGCCCGAGCACCGGGCAGTCGTCGACGGGGACACCAAGAGTGCGGCCATTGCGGCCGCGTCGATCGTCGCCAAGGTCGTGCGCGACCGGGCGATGCACCGCTTCGACGCGGTCTTCCCGGGCTACGGCTTCGCCTCCCACGTCGGCTACATCACGCCTGGTCACTCGGCCATCGTCCGCCGCCGTGGGCCGAGCGCGATCCATCGGCGGTCGTTCGACGCACGGTGCTATGCGGAGCTCGAGGAAGCGGCGCTCGAGCCAGTCGCCCTCGCGGCGGCTCGGGCCTGAGTCCGAGCGGCGAGTCCGCCGCCACTACCGGCTCCGCGGCTATCTGATCCTCGACGCGAATGCCTGGGTGGGCGGCTACGAGCTCGACCTCGTCGTCCGCCGTGGGCGTACGGTCGTCGTCTGCGAGGTGAAGGCGCGCAGCGGACCGGAGTACGGCGATCCGCTGGAGTCGGTGGGGCCGGAGAAGGCCCGTCGTGTGCGCCGGGCGGCGGAAGCCTGGCTCGCCCGCCGGCCGGAGCTCGCCGGGCTCGACGTCCGGCTCGAGGCCGTCTCCGTGCACGGT
>DAITAN010000494.1:0-1579 GCA_036824235.1 Gaiellaceae bacterium
GCGAGTCGGCCGCACTGACCTCGCCGTCGATGGCGACCTCGGTGAAGCGTCTTTCGCAGCTTGCGGGACGGGGTGGCGGCACGACCCTGCCCGGCAAGATCCTGGCGACCATCGACCCCGGCGCGCTCGGAAATCTCGCAGGCCGGCTGCCGCTCGGATCGGCGCTCGTGTCGGCCACGAACGGCAAGACGACGACCGCGGGGATGGTCGCGGAGATCCTCGGGCCACGGGTCAAGCTGGCGCACAACCGGGCCGGCGCGAACCTTGTCTCCGGCGTGACGTCGGCACTCCTCGCGCATCCCGACGCCGAGCTGGGCCTTTTCGAGGTCGACGAGGGTGCGTTCCCAGACGTCGCGCGGCGGGTCGGGCCGCAGGCGGTGCTGCTCGGCAACCTCTTCCGCGATCAGCTCGACCGCTACGGCGAGCTCGAGCTGATCGCCGAGCGCTGGCGCGAGAGCGTCAAGGCTCTGCCCGAGGGCGCCTGGGTGGTGGCGAATGGCGACGACCCGCTGGTGGCGGACATCGCGCGGGGCCGCGAGGCGGCGTTCCGCTTCGGCCTCGACGATCCGAACGTCGCGCGCGAGCGCCTCCCCCACGCTGCAGACTCCAAGTACTGCAGCGTCTGCGCCACGCCCTACGTCTACGAGGCAGCGTACGTCGGCCATCTCGGCGCGTGGTCCTGCCCCAGCTGTGGGCTGGCGCGGCCGCCGCTCGACGTCGTCGCGCGCAAGATCGAGCTGGACGGGCTCGAGGGCGTCTCGTTCGACCTCGCGACCCCGCAGGGGGCGAGGCGGATCGCCCTGGCCCTCCCGGGGCTCTACAACGTCTACAACGCGGTCGCCGCGGCGTCTCTCTCGCTCGTCCTGGGCGCGACGCTGGACGACGTCGCGAACGGGATCGGGCGCTTCCGGCCGGCGTTCGGTCGCTTCGAGCGCATTCCCGCGGGTGACAGAACGGTTCTGCTCCTGCTCGTCAAGAACCCCGCGGGGGCCAACGAGGTCGTGCGCACGCTCACCGCGGGCGGGCCGCCGCGCGTCGTCGTCGCCGCCCTCAACGACGGCATCGCAGACGGCCGGGATGTCTCGTGGATCTGGGACGTCGACTTCGAGCCGTTGCTCGACGGCCTGGACCGGATCGTGGCGACCGGCTCAAGGGCCCAGGAGCTCGCGCTCCGCTTCAAGTACGGGCGTCTAGACCCGAGCGCGATCGAGGTCGTCCCGAGCCTCGAACGCGCGCTCGACCGCGGTCTGGAGCTGACACCGGCCGGCGGCGAGCTGGTCGTGCTCCCGACCTACACCGCGATGCTCGCCCTGCGGCGGATCGTCGCCGAGCGCGGCCTCGTGCGGCCCTACTGGGAGGGCGCGGCGGCATGAAGGGCTTGAAGATCGTGGTCGGGCACCTCTATCCCGAGTACCTCAACATCTACGCCGACCGCGGCAACATCGCAGTCCTGGAACGGCGAGCGGCCTGGCGTGGGATCGGCTTCGAGCACCGGACGATCGACGTCGGGGAGCCCGTCGTCCCCGGAGAGCACGACCTTCTCTACGTCGGCGGCGGCCAGGATCGCGAGCAGGCGCTC
>DAITAN010000495.1:0-1572 GCA_036824235.1 Gaiellaceae bacterium
CGGCGCGGCCCGCCGGCGCGACCACCGACGCCGGGCGGATCGCGCGCTACATCGCGGAAGGCTCCGTCGTGACGGTCGTCGGGTGTGGCGCCAACTCCGTCGACCGCGACGGGCCGTGGCAGCACGGCACGGCGTCGCTGCCGGACACCATGGAGCTGGCGCGCCATCTCTCCGAGCGCTTCCGCGTCGGCTGCGAGACCGACGACCTGGCGCGTATCTCCGAGCACGTGGCGTTGACCGAGGGCAAGGTCGATCTCTACCGGATCCTGCGCGAGCTGCTGATCAAGCCCGCCTGCGAGCCGACCTCGGTGCATCGCTTCCTGGCTCGGGTCCCCCAGCGCCTGCGAGACCTCGGCCGCGAGCGCTACGAGCTCGTCGTCACGACGAACTACGACACCGCCCTCGAGCGGGCGTTCGACACCGTGCACGAGCCGTACGACCTCGTCGTCTTCGTCGCGACGGGCCACGACAAGGGTCGCTTCGTGCACGTTCCGTGGTGGGACCCGGATGGCCATGGCGCCAGGTCGATCGCGGTCCCCAACGAGTACGTCGACCTCCCGATCGACGAGGAGGGTGCGCTCGAGCGCACCGTGATCGTCAAGCTCCACGGCGGCGGGGTCCACATCGGACACGGCGGCTCGCAGCTGCGCGACAACTTCCTCGTCACGGAGGACGACTCGATCGGGTACCTGACGGAGAGCCCGATCGAGGGCCTGATCCCGCTGCAGATCCTCAACAAGCTGCGCGAGAGCCACGTCCTCTTCCTCGGGTACCTCATGCGCGACTGGCCGCTGCGGGTGTTCCCGCAGCGCATCTGGGGAGAGCAGCACGTCGAGGCGCGGTCGTGGGCGGTCGAGGAGCCGGGCCTCGGCCTCGTCGAGCACGAGCTCTGGGACCACCTCGGGGTGCGCGTCGTGGAGGAGCCACTCGGTGAGTTCGTGAACGACCTGGCGGGTGAGCTCGACCACCTCGCGGACAGGCCATGACCGCGGCGGCCGGGCCCTACGTCGGCCTCGACTACTTCCATGAAGAGGACGCGGCGCTGTTCTTCGGTCGCGAGGCCGAGCGCAAGCGGATCATCGGCAACCTGCGCGCCTCGCGCCTGACGCTGCTCTATGCCGAGAGCGGCGTCGGCAAGACGTCGCTGCTGCGCGCCGGGGTCTCGGCGCGGTTGCTCGAGCTCGCAGCGCGCACGCGCCACGTCCCCGTCGTGTACAGCGCCTGGCGCGGCGATCCCACGGCGGGCCTCATCGACGCCACCGAGACCGCGCTCCAGCTGACCCTGCCGCACGAGGCACTCGAGGACGCGATCGAGGACGCCACGGCGAGAAGCGACTCCACCCCGCTCTTCATCCTCGACCAGTTCGAGGAGCACTTCCTCTACGCCGCCGACGACGAGGAGCGGTTCGACGACGACCTCGCGCGCTGCGTCACCCGCCGCGACCTGCGGGCGAACTTCCTGATCTCGGTCCGCGAGGACGCGTATCCCCTGCTGGGGCCGCGCTTCAAGGCGCGGATCCCGAACGTCTACGGCAACTACCTGCATCTCGACTTCCTCGATGCGCCGGCGGC
>DAITAN010000096.1:0-7866 GCA_036824235.1 Gaiellaceae bacterium
GTCGGGGCTCTCCGCCCGGACGACCTCCGCGAGCGCGCGCGCGACCGTGATCGGGTCGGCGCCGGTGAGCTCCTCCGACCAGATCCGCACGCCGCGGTCGGCGCCCATGGCGAGCGCGCGGCGCATTGCGTCCTCGGCGTCCTCGTCCCCGACGGTGATCGCGACGACCTCGCCGTCGCCGGCCGCCTCGCGGAGCCGGAGCGCCTCCTCCGTCGCGTAGGAGTCCCACTCGTTGAGCGCGTAGTCGAGGTAGTCGGGATCGACGTCGCGCTCGTCGTCGGTGAACTCCACCTCGTCTCCGAGGGCCCCAACCTGTTTGACACAGACGACGATCTTCATGTGCGGAGTTCAACCCGGAGGACGAATGCCCGCCCTCCGGGTCGCAGCCTTTCAGACGGCGAGCGCCTCGCGCTCGACGACCCGCCGCTCGCGCTTGAACGGGAGCGGCGTCTCGGGATCGTCCGTGTCGATCTCCCGGGCGAGCCTGTGCCCGGAGAAGATCGCGTCGGCCGTCAGCCTCGGGGCCTCGCAGTCGCCGATCCGATAGAACCCGGAGATGCCCTCGCCCGCGAGGGCGTCGACGCCGACCGTGTCCTTGAGCTCGCGATAGAGCGCCTCGTTCGAGCGGCGCTGCGTGACGAGCACGACGGCGTCGGCCTCGAACTCGTGCTCCTGCCCGTGCTCGTCGTAGACGTGGCTCGCGAGCACGCGGCCCTCCTCGAACTTGGTCGGCATGTGGTACGTGACAATCTCGACGCCGAGCCGGTGCAGGATCCGGTGCTGGTTCGGCGCCTCGAGCGTGAAGTGCATGTACGGCGCGATGTGGCCGAGGTGGGTCATGAGCGTGACCTTCTTGCCCTCGCTGGCGAGCTTCTCCGCGAGGGAGACGCCCATGTAGTAGCCGTCGTTGTCGAGGATGACGACCCGCTCACCGGGCACCTCCTTGCTCTCGTCCATGATCTGCTCGGGCGTGAGCTGCCACGGGAGGCTCGAGTCGGCGCCGGGGATCGTGTCGTGCGTGCAGCCGTTGAGGCCGTCGGTCGCCCAGTAGCCGCCGGTGGCGACGATGACGATCTCGGCCCCGTACTCCTTGACGCCGGCCGCGTCGAGCTTCGTGTTCGGGATGAACTCGACGTTCTTGAGCTTGTCGATCTGGATCTTGCGGTAGTTGACGACGCGGGCCCACTCGCCGAGCCCGGGGAGCTGCGGGATCCAGCGCATGATCCCGCCCATGTCGTCGTTCGCCTCGACCAGGTGGACGCGGCGCATGCCCCGCTTGCCGAGCACCATCGCGCACTCCATCCCGGCCGGGCCGGCGCCGACGACGAGTACGTCGTTGTCCGCGTTCTGGGCCTCGTCGAACTTCTCCGGATGCCAGCCGCGGCGGTACTCCTCGCCGGCGGTCGCGTTCTGGGTGCAGATGAGCGGCGGGCCGCCGATCTCCCAGCGGGAGATGCAGATGTTGCAGCCGATGCACTCGCGGATGTCGTCCAAGCGGCCCTCGTCGATCTTGCGTGGCAGCCAAGGATCCGAGATGGACGGGCGGCAGGTGGCGATGATGTCGAGCGAACCGGACTCGATGGCCTCGACCATGAGGTCGGGGTTGGTGAAGCGGCCGACGCCGAGGACGGGCTTCTTCGCCACGCCCTTCACGGCCTTCTGCCACGGGAGCATGCGCCCGGACTCGTAGAAGCGCGACGGTGTCGCGTCCTCGCCCCACTCGGAGATGCCGGAGACGTTGATGTCCCAGACGTCCACGATCTCGTCGCACATCTCGACGAAAGGCAGGCAGTCACGCTCGAGCTGCGTGCCGGCCTCCCCCATGAACATGTCGGTCGACATGCGCACGGCGATCGCGCAGTCGGCGCCGACAGCATCGCGCACCTGCTCGATCGTCTCGCGCCAGAAGCGGGCGCGGTTCTCGAAGGAGCCGCCGTACTCGTCCGTGCGCCGGTTGTAGTACGGCGTCAGGAACTGCTGCGGGAGATAGGAGTGCGACCCGTAGACGTAGACGATGTCGAAGCCGGCCTCGCGCGCCCGCTTGGCGGCCTCGACGTAGAAGCCCTGAACCGTCCGGATGTCGTCCTTGTCCATCTCCTTCGGGTACGTCAGGTGCTCGAAGTCGCTCGGGATCTGCGAGGGCGCGCGCGGGACGCAGCGCGTCTCCATGCAGGGAGCGTGCGGGCCGCCGTACCAGAGCTCGGCGGCGGCGAGCGCCCCGTGCTCGTGGAGCATGTCGCACATGAACCCGAGGTTCTTGATGTCGTCGTCGTCCCACAGGCGCGCGGAGACGCGGTGGGTGTCGTCGGACTCGGGGTGGATCGAGCAGTACTCGGTGCAGACCGCGGCGTAGCCGCCCTCGGCCTTCATGGCCCGGAAGTACGCCTGGCTCATCGGCTTCTCCGACCCGAACCCGTTGCAGTGGGGGATCTGGTAGAAGCGATTCTTCATCGTCTTCGGACCGATCTGGATGGGCTCGAACAGGATGTCGTGCTTGGGGTCGCGCGCCATCTCGCGATGCCTCCTTTGGAGCAGAGCCGGAACCGGCATTCTCACAGCGTTCACGGCGGGCGTGCAAGCAGCACCCGCTGCTAGGCGGCGGCTAGTCCGCGATCCAGACGAGGCAGGGCGCGTCCGCGCGGATGCGCTTGATCGCCTTGCGGTAGAAGCGCTTCCCCAGCTCCTTGCGGTTCGCCCCGAAGACGAGGAGCCCGATCTGCTCCTCCTGGGCGACCTCGAGAGCGACCTTCACGGGCCGCGGGCTGTGAAACGCGACCTGTGTCGTGCGAACGCCGGACTCCCGCGCCCGGCGGGCGACGGCGTCGAGATGCTTGCGGATGATCTGCTCCGCGTACTGACGGGCGACGTGGCCGACGTAGTTGCGGTACTCGAGTGGAATGGCGTCGCAGATCCACAGCTCGGCGCCGGTCTGCCCCGCCGACTCGATCGCGAACTTGACAGCCGGCTCCTCGAGCTCGACGTTCAGGGTCAACAGCATCACCGGGCGAACGCTCTTGGCGACCGAAGCAGCCTGCGGGGGCGCCGGGCGGTCGACCGTCTCGCGCGTCACTCCCGCGTGGCCTCCAGCTCGAGCGTCGGCAGCTCGCCGGGGGAAACCACATACCGCCGCATGAACCAGCGGCGGATGTACCAGAACCAGAGCATGCCGGCGATCGGGACGCAAATCGCCGCGGCGTAGATGCCCCAGAAGAAGTACGCGATCAGGCCGACGGTGACGATGAAGACGGCGCCGACTCGGACGTAGAGTCTCGCCTTGGCCTGGTGCTCGCGCACCTGGGGGAAGTTGCTCTCGGAGACCTTCGAGGTCTCGTACCGGCGCCCGCAGGGGCACTCGACGACGTCCCCGAGTTTCGCCGAGTGGGTCTCGCCGCACTCGCACCGGACGGTGATCGGAATGGCAGCCACAGAGACTCTCCGATTCTAGACCCCGGACGCGGGAAGGGCGGGTTTCCCCGCCCTTCCAGACCGGTTGAGCTTTCGGCTAGCGCGCGCGGGCGGCGACGGCGGCTGCGCCGTCGATCGCCTCCTGCGTCGGCTGCTCGTCGCTCGGGTCCCTCATGCGCACCGGCTTGCCCCACTGCCTCTGGGCCCAGATGTAGCCGATGACGCCGCAGGCAAGCACGAGGACGCCGACGATGATGATCGCCGGAACGCGTGCCGTCGGGCTGGGCGCCGGGCCCTCGCCCGCGAGGAAGGCTGCGTACTCGTCGCTCAGGTAGTCGAACCCGTAGCCCGTGTATTTGAGCCCGTACAGGCCGAAGATGATGAACATGGTATTGAGGAAGCAGAAGAGCCCCGCAAGCCACATCCAGACCTTTCCGAGCTTGATCGGACGTGGCCAGTTGGCACGGTCGCGTCGCAACAGCAAGATCCCTGAGAGGGCGATCACGTGCGAGAGCATGTACCCGAGATTGCCCGCCGCGAGGATGAAGTAGATGTTCTGGAAGTAGAGGAGCAGGAAGATGTTCAGCAGCATGTCGACCGTCATGGCTCGACCCGGCACGTTGTGCCTGTTCAGGGTGCCGAGCTGCTTGATGGTCATCTTCTCCTCGGAGAGCGCGTAGAGCGCCCTCGAGCCGTCCATCGTGGCCGTGTTCATGGAGAGCAGCAGGCCGGCGCAGAGGCACACCACCAGGAACTTCCCGAAGCTCTCACCGGCGATCGAGTTGACGACGTCGGTCAGCCAGACGACTCCCGTCGTGTCGTTGAACAGGCCGTCGTAGCCGATCGTTCCAAGGACGACGATCGGGAGCATGATGGACAGGACGACGTTGAGCGCGCCCACCGAGGCGAGCGCCTTGCGCGTGTCGTTGGCCGTGTCCTTGTACTCAGGCGCGAACGTCGCCCCGGCTTCGGGCCCGTACGTCGACCAGCCGAGGATGTAGAGCCAGACCATGACCATCACGAACTGGTTGAAAAACGTCGGTGAATCGCCGTAGAACTCGACGTTGGCGGCCAGGAAGTTCGAGCTGATCTCGTGGTTCGAGAAGTCGCCCGTGACGAAGCCGCCGATGGCGATCACGAGGATCGGGAAGATCATCAGCGCGCCGACGACGTAGCTGAGCCCCACAGCCGGCCGCATGCCGCGGATGTTGAAGATCCAGCAGAGGACGATGCACATGACGCCGATGATCTGCGCCCATCCGAGGGGTCGAATGAGCGGTGGGTCATAGATCGTGGTCGCGAGGTAGCCGTCGCCTCCGAACTCAGCGAGCAGCAGGTACCCGATCAGGCTCCCGTAGATGGCGAGCACGCTCGACCACGCAAACCAGTAGCCGAAGACCGCGATCGGGCCCGCGAAGGAGAAGTGCTTGCGCCAGCCTTCGCGCGCGTAGACCGACAGGCCGCCGGGCTTGTCCGGGAACATCGCCGCGGGCTCGCAGTAGATGTATGCCTGAAGTGCGCCGATGACGGCCGAGATGATCCAGAGGGCGATCGCCCACTGACCGCCGAGCGCAATGATCGAGCCCCACAGGCCGATGAGCAGGAAGCCCGGGTTGGCGAGACCGATGACGAAGCCGTCCCACCACCGAATCGTCTTGAGGAGACGTCGTTCGTCTACTGCAACTTCAGCCATGCACCCTCCTCTGAATCGAGAGACGCCCTAGCCGGTTCGGGACTGTAAACGGCACGTCGGATCGCTCGTTACGAGCGTTCCTCACCACATTTCGGCGCGTTCCCGGCACGGGGAGGCGCGACGGTAACACTCGACGGAGGCGACTTCAATAGGCCTCGCCAGCGTGCGAGACTTCAACGAAACAGTCGCAAGGAGGCGCGAGATGGCTATTGCGATCCGGCAGGACGCGTACATCGGCGGGCAGTGGATCCCCGGCGACGGGGAGGAGATCGAGGTTACGAGCCCGGCCACCGGTGACGTGCTCGGAACCGTTGCGGCGTCGACACCCGCCCAGGTCGATGCGGCCGTCGCCGCCGCGACGGAGGCGTTCACGACGTGGCGCAAGGTCTCGCTCCTCGAGCGCGTCGAGCTTTGCCGCGCGGCGTTCACCATCTGCATGGAGCGCTCCGACGAGATCGCCGAGATGATCACGCGCGAGGTCGGCAAGACCATCCGCGAGTCGCGCGAGGAGATGGTCGACTACACGGCCGACCACTTCCGCCGCGCCTCCGAGGACATGCTTCGCTACGCCGGCAAGGTGCTTCCCTCCACCCAGGAGCGCTCGACCGCCAAGCGGATCATCGTCACGCAGGAGCCAATCGGCGTCGTGGCGGCAGTCACGCCCTGGAACTTCCCCGTCGACATCGCCGGGATCCCGATCGTCTACGGCCTCGCGGTCGGCTGTACCGCCGTCTGGAAGCCGTCCGAGCACGCGCCGCTCTGCGCCAACATGTTCGCTGAGGTCATCCATGACGCCGGCTTTCCCGCCGGGACGCTCAACGTCGTGCACGGCCGCGGCGACGTCGGGTCGCACCTCGTGCGCCATCCGGACGTCGGCTCGGTGGTCTTCACCGGCTCGACCCACACCGGCGAGCAGGTCGCCCGCGACGCGGCCCTCAAGAACCGCGTGCTCGAGCTGGGCGGGAACGGGCCGCAGATCGTCCTCGCCGACGCGAACATCGACAAGGCCGCCGACGCGGCCATCGTCGGGTGCTTCTATCTCGCCGGCCAGTGCTGCACGGCCGCCGAGCGCATCCTCGTGCACGAGTCCGTGAAGGACGAGTTCATCGCTGCCCTGAGCGAGCGGACGAAGGCTCTCCGCGTCGGCGACCCGCTCGCCGAGGAGACCGACATGGGCCCGCTCTGCACGCCCGAGGTCCTGGCCCGCACGCAGGAGCACCTCGACGACGCCGTCGCCAAGGGCGCGACTTTGGTTCTCGGCGGCGGCCACGAGGGCCAGTTTCACGAGGCCACGATCGTCGACGGCGTCACGAGCGACATGCGGATCGCGCAGGAGGAGACCTTCGGCCCCGTCGCCCCGATCATCACCTTCTCCACGCTCGACGAGGCGCTCGAGATCGCCAACGAGACCGAGTACGGCCTGACCGCGTCGGTCTTCACGAAGTCGCTCCACGACGCGTGGCGCGCGGCCGAGGAGCTCCGCCACGGCACGGTGCACATCAACGAGACGACGAACTATTGGGATCAGCTGGCGCCGTTCGGCGGCGCCAAGAAGTCGGGTGCCGGCCGGGAGCTCGCAGGTTGGATGATCGACGCCCTCACGGAGACGAAGCAGATCACGTTCGACCTGGCCGACTGACGAACGAGCCCAAGTAGCGCTGTGTTACTTGGGCTCTAAGCGGGCACCGGTTGCAGCCGTGCCCGCTCGATGAGGCGCTCGGTGCAGCGGAGCGAGTTCGCGCAGATCGTCGACGTCGGGGCCATCGGCCCCGAGGTGGGGAAGACCGCGCCGTCCAGCACGTAGAGGTTCGGGACGTCGTGGGCAGCGCACCAGCGGTCGACGACCGACGTCGCCGGGTCGTCGCCCATGCGGGTCGTGCCGAGCAGGTGCCAGCCCCACTGCGACCAGTCGGCGACGATCGTCTTCGCGGCGCCGGCGGCCTCGTGGGCCTCCTTGGCGCGCGCGAGCTGGAACTCGAGGTTCGCCCGCATGTCGTTGTCGATCGTGAAGTTGATCTTCGGCGCCGGGATCCCGTCGGCGTCGGTCAGCTCGGGGTCGATCGTGACCGTGTTCGACTCGTGCGGGAGGTCCTCGATGCCGACGCCCCAGTCAAAGGCGTGCCCCAGCGTCTCCTCCGTGAGGTCGTGCACGGCGGCGCCCCAGCGCTGGTCGAAGGGCAGCTCGTCGTAGCGGAAGAGGGAGAAGAGCGGCCCGCCGAGCGGCATCACGTCCCACTGGGCGCCGAGCGGGAAGCCGTGCGACTCATCGTGATCGGCGAACTCGAGCGAGAGCAGCTGCGTTCCCCAGGGGCCGAGCCAGCCCTCGAGGTCGTCCTCGTAGATCCCGAGCACGCTCATGTACGGGTGGAGCATGAGCCGCTTGCCGACGAGCCCCGAGGAGTTGGCGAGGCCGTCGGGCCCGCCGGAGAGGAGGAGCAGCCTGGCGGTGCCGACGCCGTTGCCGGCCACGACCACGACGTCGGCCTCCTGGCGCTGCTCGTTCCCGTCGCGGTCGATGTAGATCGCGCCCGTGGCGAGGCCGTTGCCGTTCGTCGTGATCTCGCGGACGCGGGCGCCGGTGACGAGCTTCGCGCCGTGCGCGAGCGCCGAGGGCCACATGGTCGTGTCGGTGGAGCTCTTGGCGCCCGCAGGGCAGCCCCACATGCAGGTGCCCGTGCGCTTGCAGCCGGCCAGGCTCCCGACGTCCTCGGAGCGGATCGCGTGCGCGGCCGGCCACCAGTGCCAGTTGAGCTCGTTCATCCCCTCGG
>DAITAN010000097.1:0-7853 GCA_036824235.1 Gaiellaceae bacterium
GGCCCGCAGGCGCAGCCGCGTCGCGTCGGCGAGGAGCGCGTCGAGCTCCTCGGCGAGCGCCGCGCGCTCGGCGGGCGAGACGTCGGCCGCGTCGGAGAAACGAAGGTCCCACCAGCGCCGCTCCTCGCGGATGCCGTCGGGCCCTGCGACGATGTAGTGCGCCGGCGCCAGCTCGCGGATGCCCGGGAACGACGAGCCGTCGGGCGAGATGCACCAGGTCGTGAACGTCTCGACGAGGCCGGCCGGATCGAGCTCGCGCCGGGCGTCCGGGTGGCGGAGGATCGCCTTGGCCTCGGAGGCGAAGACAAGGTCGCCGCCGAGCTCGGCCACGAAGAGCGGCCGGATCCCGAAGCGGTCGCGCGCCAGGAAGAGCTCGCGCTCACGCCGGTCCCACACGGCGAAGGCGAAGTCGCCGTTCATCCGCTCGAGGCACGCCGGTCCCCACTCCTCGTAGGCGTGGGCGATCACCTCGGTGTCGCTCCTCGTCGCGAACCGGTGGCCGAGGCCCTCGAGCTCCTCGATGAGCTCGACGTAGTTGTAGAGCTCGCCGTTCTGCATCACCCAGTAGCGGCCGTCCTCGTTGGAGAGCGGCTGGTCGCCGCCGGCGAGGTCGACGATGGCGAGGCGGTTGTTCGTCATCCCGAAGCCCCCGTCGACATAGAGGCCTGTGCCGTCGGGGCCGCGGTGGCGAAGCTCCCCCGCCATGGTCAGGAGAAGCTCCTGGGGAGCGTCTGCGCCAGGGCGCGCGTAGATGCCGGCGATGCCGCACATGACCTTGACGATACGGGCCGTCCGGGCAGGCGGCAAGGCCAGACTCCGTTCCGGAATGACGCCTCCCCGTCGGGGTGGGCTGGGCGCGTGCGAGGCAAGGACGCAGGGCGCGTGCGTAGCCGGAGGCTACGGGCGCAACCGAGGACGCCGCCTCGTGCCGTCCAGCACAGCCCGAACGGGTCAGGGCTTCGTTTCGGGACGGAGTCGACCAAAAATCCTGGTCGAACGCGCGAAGGATTGCCTGCTACTCTCAGATCGTCGCCTCGCAGGTTCCGGGCGACTTCTCTTTGTCCGTCATGCCAAGCCCCGACGCCATCGAACAGGAAGTCCGCCAGTTTCTGAGGGACAACTTCCCTCTCAGCGCGGACGGGGTCACGCTCGCCCCGGAGGACTCCCTCATCGAGGTGGGCGTTATCGACTCGACCGGCGTCCTCGAGCTGATCGGCTTCATCGAGGAGCGCTACGAGATCGAGATCGCCGACGAGGAGGTCCTCCCCGAGAACCTCGACTCGATCGCGAACATCACCCGCTTCGTCGGCACCAAGGTCGGCGCGGGCTCGAATGGCACCGGCTGAGTTGAGCGCCGACACGCTCCGCCTCGACGCGGAGCGGACCGTCGAGGAGATCTCCGAGCGCATGCGCGAGGTGGTCTACAAGGACCTCCGGCGGCGCGGCGCGATCATCGGCCTCTCCGGGGGCGTCGACTCGAGCCTCGTCGCCCACCTCTGCGCCCACGCCTTCGGACCCGAGCGCGTGCTCGGCGTCCTCATGCCCGAGGGCGAGTCCGCGCCCGACACGCTCGACCTCTCGCAGGTCGCCGCCGACGCGGCGGGCGTGCAGACGGTCGTCGAGGACATCACGCACCTTCTCGAGGCGGCCGGCTGCTACGAGCGCCGCGACGCCGCCATCCGCACGGTGATGCCCGAGTACGCCGAGGGCTGGAAGGCAAAGATCGTCCTGCCCAGCCTGCTCGGCAACCAGCGCTACAGCCTCTTCACGGTCGTCGCGGAGTCGCCCGAAGGCGAGCGCCGCGAGGCGCGGCTCACGGCGACCGCCTACCGCGAGGTCGTCGCCGCCACGAACTTCAAGCAGCGCGTCCGCAAGATGCTCGAGTACCACCACGCCGACCGCCTCGACTTCGCGGTCATCGGGACGCCCAACCGCCTCGAGTACGACCAGGGGTTCTTCGTCAAGAACGGCGACGGCTCCGCCGACGTGAAGCCGATCGCCCACCTCTACAAGACCCAGGTCTACCAGCTCTCCGAGCACCTGGGCGTGCCCGCGGTGATCCGCGAGCGGCCGCCCACGACGGACACGTACGCGCTGGAGCAGAGCCAGGAGGAGTTCTACTTCTCCGTCCCGTTCGACAAGCTCGACCTCTGCCTCTACGCACGGAACGAGGGTCTGCCCGTGGAGGCGGCGGCGGCCGCGACGGGGCTCGACGCCGACATCGTGGAGCGCGTCTTCGAGGACATCGAGCGCAAGCGGAGGGGGGCGGAATACCTGCTCGCTCCTCCAATTTTGCTTACAAACGCCTAGCCGTTCGAGGAGGCCCCCGGGCCTCGTGATCTTCCACATTTGTGGACTCCGGCAGGTGGAGCCAGTTTCAACAAGTTTCTCCACCGGCCTTTGCACACGACCAAAGATGAGTTATGGTCTAGCTTCCTTCGTGTAGTCCGATCGAAAGGCGGCCCTTTCGATGAGTCCTTCTGAGCATCGTACGGCGGTACTGCTGGACCAGCACCCCCTCTGGCTTGAGGCGGTGGAGCAAGTCATCCACCGGATCGGTGTTGAGGTCAAAGGGAAGGCGACCTCGCCCGACCACGCCCTGGCTCTGATCGAGGAGCACGGTCCGAACCTCTTCGTCACGGGAATCGAGATGAGTGCCGGTGAGATGGACGGCCTCGAGTGTCTCGCCTTGGCGAAACAGCGCAACCCTGAGCTCAAGGTCATCGTCCTCACGGCGTACGGGGATCCCCAGTACGTCGACGCGGCACTCGCCGCAGGGGCGGAGGCCTACGTGCTCAAGACCGCTCATGCCGACGACCTCGCCTCGGCGATCCGGCAGGCGTTCGACCACTCCATCTACCTCGCCCGTGCGCACAACGGCAAGCGCCAGCGCACCCGTGAGTCCATCGAGGAGGCCTGGGGCCTCACCCGTCGCGAGCTCGAGATCCTGACGCTCGTGGCCGAGGGGCACTCGAACGCCCAGCTCGCCCGCATGCTGTGGGTGACTGAGCAGACGGTCAAGTTCCACCTGTCGAACATCTACCGGAAGCTCAACGTCTCGAATCGAACCGAGGCGAGCCGGTGGGCGCAGGTGCACGGGCTGCTGCCGCTCCAGTCGGCGCAGAGCACCGCAGCCTAGAACGTCCTTAGAAACGGAACGCGGCCACCCCCCGACCAATCGGGGGCGGCCGCGCGCGCCCTGGAGGAGCGCTCAGCAAGGTTTGCCGCGAAGGGCGCGCGCGTCTATCCCTCAGAAGGGGTAAGCGGGGGGAATGGAGTGACTGGCACGGGTAAGCGGGCCATCCCGCTTGGTCTCCGGGAGTGCCCGCTCACCCAAATGCGAGGGCCGTGCAGAGGGAAGGCTCACGACGTACCCTCGCTGCTGAACGACGGCTGCGGCCAACCGCCGCTCGTCAGGCGAGCGTACTGGACCGGCCGGTCAGAGGCTACTAGCCGTTCGACGGGACTCCCACAGGAGTGTCAGCGAGGTCTTGGCCTCGCGCGCGTGCGTGTTAAAAGACCGGCGTCTCGCGCCAGGTACCCCAGACCTCGCGCAGCGCGTCGCACATCTCGCCCATGGTCACATACACGCGCGAGGCGTCGACGATCGCCGGCATGAGGTTCCGGTCCTCGACCGACGCATCTGACTTGAGCCTGGCGAGCGCCGCCTCGACCGCCGCGGCGTCGCGACGTCCCTTGAGCGCCTGGACGCGCGCGACCTGCTTGTCCTCGAGCGCCTGGTCGATCCTGAGGAGCTCGATCGAGCTGGAGTCCTCCTCCTGGAAGCGGTTCACGCCGACGATGACCCGCTGGCCCGCCTCGACCTCGTTCTGGAAGCGGAAGGACGCCTCGGCGATCTCCCGCTGGAAGAAGTTGTCGCGGATCGCGGCGACGACGCCGCCGAGCTCGCGGATGCGGCCGAAGTAGTCGTAGGCCTCCGCCTCGAGGCGGTGGGTCAGCTCCTCCACGAAGTACGAGCCGCCGAGCGGGTCGATCGTGTCGGTGACGCCGGTCTCGTGGGCGATCACCTGCTGGGTGCGCAGGGCGAGCTTCGCGGCGTGCTCGGTCGGCAGCGCGAGCGCCTCGTCGAAGGAGTTCGTGTGGAGCGACTGCGTCCCGCCGAGAACGGCGGCGAGCGCTTCGATCGCCGTGCGGACGATGTTCACCTCGGGCTGCTGCGCGGTCAGCGAAACGCCGGCGGTCTGCGTGTGGAAGCGCATGAGCCACGAGCGCGGGTTCTTCGCCCCGTACCGCTCGCGCAGCTCGCGCGCCCAGATGCGACGGGCGGCGCGGTACTTCGCGATCTCCTCGAAGAAGTCGATGTGGGCGTTGAAGAAGAACGAGAGCCTCGGGGCGAAGTCGTCGACGTCGAGCCCACGCGCCACCGCCGCCTCGACGTACGCGAACCCGTCGGCGAGGGTGAAGGCGAGCTCCTGGGCGGCGGTCGACCCGGCCTCGCGGATGTGGTACCCGGAGATCGACACCGGGTGCCACTGGGGCACCTCCTTCGCGCAGAACTCGATCATGTCCACGCACAGCCGCATGGACGGCTCGGGCGGGAAGATCCATTCCTTCTGCGCGATGTACTCCTTGAGGATGTCCGTCTGGATCGTCCCGCGCAGCCGGTCGCGCGCGACCCCCTGCTCCTCGCCCACGCAGATGTAGAACGCGAGGAGCATCGCCGCCGGCGCGTTGATCGTCATCGACGTCGAGACCTCGTCGAGCGGGATGCCCGCGAAGAGCTGCTCCATGTCCTCGAGCGAGTCGATGGCCACGCCCTCGCGCCCGACCTCGCCGAGCGACTTCGCATGGTCCGAGTCGTAGCCCATCAGCGTGGGCATGTCGAAGGCGGTCGAGAGCCCGGTCTGCCCGTGCTCGAGGAGGTAGCGGAAGCGGATGTTCGTCTCCTCGGCCGTGCCGAAGCCGGCGAACTGCCGCATCGTCCAGAGCTTCCCGCGGTACATGGACGGATAGACCCCGCGCGTGAACGGATAGACCCCCGGGTAGCCGAGGTCTCGCTCGTAGTCGATCCCGACCGAGTCGGGTGAATAGAGAGGCTCGACGGGCAGCCCCGACATCGTCTCGAAGAGCGCGTCGCGCTCCGGCTTCGCGTCGTACAGCTCCCGGCGCCACTCCTCGGTCGCGTCGAGCCGCCGGGGATCCTCGGTCGTGGCCATGTGGGCGAAGTGTACGCAGGAATACTGCGTCGGCTGAGTAGGCTAACCCTCTAGTCGAGGGTTACCTCTCTCACCCGCCTGGGTGACCGACCTGTCACCCGTCCTGGGGGTCTCGACTACCTCATCCCGTTTTCATACCGCTTTGCCGCCCCGAGCCTACGCCTGGAGCCGATTGGTTCGAAACGAAAGAGCAACACGCTCCCGGCTCATCAAATGGCAACCATCCCCCCAATCCAGCCTCTCGACAACGGCTCGACAGACGAGCCGAGTGCGGTCCTGCGCGGCGCTTCGCCGGTGAGGACAGCCGCGGCGATAGCGGCCGCCGCGGCTGTCTTCCTCCTCGTCGTCGTCATCGCCGGCGTCGGTCGCCTCGATCCCGACGTCAGCTTCCTCGAGGACGCGCTCGGGCCGGAGAAGGCGGAGGCGCCGATGGAGCGCACCCCGGCCCCGGGCGTCGACGTGCGGATCAACCCCGAGGGCTACACCGTCTCGCACTGGGGCGCATCCGTCTCGGTCGTGGCGGAGGACGTCGGCGGCGCGAAGTGGCGCAACCACGTTCACGGTGTTACGCGCGAGACGGAGTTCGGCAGCGAGACCATCGTCGTCGACGGCGCGCGCACCGAGAAGTTCCTCACGGTGACCGAGCGCCAGGGCGAGAAGACCTGGCGCTGGAAGCTCGCGACGCGCCTCGTCCCCCGTCTCGGGAACGACGGCGCCGTCAGCTTCGCCGACTCGCGGACGAACCATGTCACGAGCCTCGTCATCGACCCGGTGCAGATCCTCGACCGCTCGGGCAAGGAGATCACGCCCGAGGGCCTCAGCTGGGAGCTCGAGAAGGCGGACTCCGGCTGGTGGCTGACGCTCGACCTCGACGACTCCGAGCTCCCCCTCCCCTACGTCATCGACCCGGCGGTCACGTATCGCAGCGGCGTGGCGACCAGCAACACCGCGGCCGGGACGACCAGCCTCGTGCTGAACATGCCGGCCGGCGTCGTCCAGAAGGACCTCATCGTCGCGGCGCTCGCAGTCCGCGGTGGCAGCAACGTCACGGTCGGCACGCCGGCTGGCTGGAACCTCCTTCGCAACGTGAACAACGGCACGACGCTGCGCCTGGCGACCTTCTGGCGCGTCGCCACCGCCGCCGAGCCGGCCAGCTACACGTTCACCTTCACGGGCGGCACGCCCAGTCAGCGCGCCGTGGGCGGCATCTCGCTCTTCTATGGCATCAAGACCTCCGGCGCCCTCGACGTAAACGGCACCACGACCAATGGCAGCAGCACGACGGCTACGGCCGGCACGATCAACACCACGGCGGCGAACTCGGTCGCGATCGCCTTCTTCGGCACCGGCCGCGACTCCGGCTTCACCACGCCGGCCGGTTGGACGGAGATGTACGACATGCAGCAGCTGAGCGCCACGCCGGGCAACCGCTCGAGCATCGGCGCCGACTACAAGCTCATGCCCGCGGCCGGCGCGACCAACAACGCCGCCGCAACCGTCAGCAACGGCGTGTGGATCGCCCACCAGGCAGCCTTCCTCGTCGACAACGTCAACCCGACCGGCAGCCTCACCGACCCCGGCTCGCCGCTCAGGGGAACGATCACGCTCAACGGCACCGCGAACGACGTCGACTCCACGGTCGCGAGCGTCCAGTTCCAGCGCTCTCCCGCTAACGCGGGCACGTGGACGGACATCGGCGCCGCCGACACGACCTCGCCGTATACGGCCTCCTTCGACACGACCGGCGTCACCGACGGCCTCTACGACCTCCGCGTCGTCGTCACCGACAGCGCCGCCAACGTCCTCAACTCGACCGTCATCGAGGACCGCCGGGTCGACAACACTGCACCCTCCGCGGCCGCGACCTTCCCCACGGCCTCCACCTACAGCACCGCCGGCTGGAACGCGGGCTGCGGCACGACCGGCTTCTGCGGCACGGCCTCGGACGGCGGCTCCGGCGTCCAGGGCGTCGAGATCTCCGTCCGCCAGGGCACGGGCAACTACTGGAGCGCCGGCTCGTTCTCGAGCGGCGCCGAGGTCTGGAACGCCACGGCCTACGCGACCGGCAACTGGTCGTACGCCTTCGCGGCCGCCAGCTTCCCGGCCGACGGCAGCTACACCGTGCGCCTCCGCTCGACTGACGTCGCAGGCAACGTGCAGACGCCGGTGAGCACGACCTTCACGATCGACCGCACGCCGCCGCAGACGACGATCGACTCGAACCCCTCCAACCCTTCCGGCTCGGCGTCGGCGACCTTCACCTTCAGCTCGAGCGAGGGCAGCTCGACGTTCCAGTGCCGCATCGACGGCGGCACCTGGGGCAGCTGCACCAGCGGACACAACTATCCGAGCTTGGCCGACGGCAGCCACACGTTCGAGGTGCGCGCCACGGACTCGGTCGGCAACCAGGATGCCTCGGCGGCGAGCAACACCTGGCTCGTCGACACGACGGCCCCGACCTCGACCACGACCTTCCCGGCCGCGAGCGGCGAGTACAACCTCGCCGGTTGGAACGCCGGCTGCGCGACGAGCGGTCTCTGCGGGACCTACGGCGACGGCACCGGCTCCGGCGTCGCGCAGGTGCAAGTCTCTCTCCGCCGCGGCGCGGGCAACTACTGGAACGGCACGGCCTTCGCCTCCGGGGCCGAGGTCTGGAACACGGCCACCCTCGTGGCC
>DAITAN010000004.1:0-24030 GCA_036824235.1 Gaiellaceae bacterium
CTTCTCATCGCCGTCGCCGACCCTACGGACGGCCGAGGGCTCGAGGAGATTCGCGAGGCGGCCGGGAGGCGCGTCCGCTTCCGCGTAGCGCTCCAGAGCGAGGTCGAATCGGCGCTCTCCGACGCCTTCGGCGACCCGCTCGTAGCTACCGCGTAGCCCGCCCCGGCCCAGGCGCGGTACCGTTCCCGCGTGCCAGAACTCGCACGACGACTCGCGGTGGCCCGCGGCGACGAGCTCGCCGACGTCGTCATCCAGGGCGGCCAGGTCTTCTCGGTCTTCACGCGCGAGTGGCTCGAAACGGACGTGGCCGTCTGCGACGGCTACGTGGCCGGCCTCGGCGAGTACGCCGGCAAAGAGGTCGTGCACGCGGGCGGCAAGTACGTCGTCCCCGGCTTCGTCGACGCGCACATGCACCTCGAGTCCTCGAAGCTCCTGGTGGACGAGTTCGCGCGTCTCGTCCTCCCGCTCGGCACGACCGCAGTCGTCGCCGATCCGCACGAGATCGCGAACGTCCTCGGGACGGACGGCGTCCACTGGCTCGCCGACCTCTGCAACGACGTGCCGCTCGACGTCTTCTTCATGGCCTCGTCGTGCGTGCCCGCGTCGATCTTCGAGTCGCCGCGCCGTCCTCTGAACCCCGGCGACCTCGAAGGGCTTCTCCGCCGACGCCGCGTGATCGGCCTCGCCGAGATGATGAACTTCCCCGGCGTCATCGCCGGCGACCCGCACGAGCTCGACAAGCTTGCACTCGCGACTACGCACGTCGATGGTCACGCGCCCGGCGTCCTCGGCAAAGATCTGCAGGCCTACGCGGCCGCCGGCATCCGCTCCGACCACGAGTGCTTCACCGTCGAGGAGGGCCGCGAGCGCCTGCGCGCCGGCATGTGGGTGCTCATCCGCGAGGCCTCGGCTGCGCGCAACCTCACCGCGCTCCTGCCGCTCGCCGACGAGTTCGGGCCGCACAGGCTCGCGTTCTGCACCGACGATCGCGAGCCCGAGCACATCGCAGAGGACGGCCACGTCAACTCGATGGTGCGTGAGGCGGTGGCGCAGGGGACGGCCCCCGAGGACGCGCTCGTCATGGCCACGCTCAATCCCTGCCTCTGGCATGGGCTTTCGCACCTCGGCGCGATCGCTCCCGGCTACCAAGCCGACGTCCTGCTCCTGCCCGACCTCGACCGCTTCGAGCCCGACCTCGTCCTCAAGGCGGGCAAGCCGGTGGAGGAGATCCCGCGCGTGGCGGTGCCCGAGTGGGTCAAGTCCACCGTGAACATCGAGCCGGTCGCCGTGAACGACTTCCACATTCCGTGGGAGGGAGGCGAGGCCCGCGTCATCGGCCTCGTCGAGGGGCAGATCGTCACGGAATCCCTGGAGGACGATCTTGCCGTCGAGAAAGGCCTCGCTGTCTCCGACCCTTCGCGCGATCTCCTCAAGATCGCGGTCGTCGAGCGACACCTGCGCACCGGGCGAATAGGCCATGGCTTCGTACGTGGCTTCGGCCTGAAGAAGGGCGCGATGGCGTCGACGATCGCCCACGACGCGCACAACATCGTCGTGGTCGGCGCCGACGACGGGGACATGGCCCGCGCTGTCCAGCGGATCTCCGAGATCGGCGGCGGTATCGTTGTCATCGAAAGCCGTGGCGTGCAGGCGGAGCTGCCCTTGCCGGTGGCCGGGCTGCTCTCGGACGCACCGCTGGCCGAGGTCGTCGAGGCCAGCGAAGCGTGCCTCGAGGCGGCGAGAGCGCTCGGATGCAGCTACCCCTCGCCTTTCCAGACAATGTCATTTCTGGCGCTCTCGGTGATCCCCAGCCTGAAGATCACCGACCGCGGCCTTGTGGACGTCGATCGCTTCGAGCTCGTTCCGCTTTCCGTCGACGCCCTGTAATCCGCTCTAAATCAAGGCTCACAACCGGCCGATAGGAGGGGCATGTCGGTTAGCCGAGCGTCCGCGAAGCGCGCTGCCCTGGACGCCGTCGCGCTCGCGGTTGCCTTCCTGGCCATGGACGCGCTGATCGTCGCGGCAATCCTCACGGACCTCGTCGAGCCCATGCAGGGCATCGTGACGATCCTCGCTCTAGGCGCGATCATCCTTCTCCTCTATCGCGACGACGTCGCCGAGGCAATCGCCGCCGGCAATGAAAAGCTCGGCCTCGCCGTCGACGACGAGCCCGTGCGCCGGGCCCTCGATTCCCTTGCCTCAGACGACGCCTGGACGGTCGAACACGACTTCCTCAGCGCTCACGGGCGCCGCATCGGCACCGTCGTCCATGGCCCCTCCGGCACGTATCTCGTCGAGACCCGCAACCGCGCCTACCGCGTGGAGCACCTCGGCCGCGCGCGCCACCACTCGGCCTGGCTCCACGGCGAGGTCGGCGGCTGGGTCACGCCCGTCCTTTGCCTCGCAATGAGAGACGATGATCCCCATCGCCGCGACGGCGTCTGGATCATGGGCGTCGAGCACCTGACGGAGTGGCTCCGCGCTCGCACGCCCCCCAAGGGCAAGTCCGACTAGGCCGAGGACTCGGAGAGATCCGCGCCGCTGGCGCGGTAGAGCGCCTCGATCTCGGAGGCGGGTACCGGGCGGCTGAAGTGGAAGCCCTGTCCGAGCTCGCAGCCGTGCTCCAGAAGGAACCGGCGTTGTTCGTCCGTCTCGATTCCCTCGGCGAGCGGCTCGAGCCCGAGGTTGCGCGCCAGCTGCACGATCGAGGCAGTCAGCACCGCCGTCCCGCCCTCGCCCTCGAGGCCGTGGATGAACGAGCGGTCGATCTTGAGCGTCGACACCCGCATCTGGTTCAGGCGGCTAAGTGAAGAGTGCCTGCTGCCGAAGTCGTCGATGGCGAGCCGGAGACCGCGCTCATGGCTGTCTGCACTGGGCTCGCGGCCTGGGTTCCGAAGCATCGGATGACATCGAAGGAGCGGCCCGTTTCGGACGGCCTTAGATAGTGATGACTTCAGGCCGCGCGGTCCTCGCGGTCGTATAGCCGCGCTGGCTGGCTATGCCGACCGTGTCGCCTCGGATCCCGCCGCCGCTTGCTGTGCATTGGCCAGGGCCAGGAGTACACGGTCGAGGAGTTCGGGATGCTCTCTCAACTCTCGAGCGAGCACTTCGACGATCATCGGCCAAACTGCACCGATTGAGCGCTGTGAGGCGTCTTGGGGCTCGGCCGTAGTCGGCTCGGCCACATCGTCGAGCGCCGCGACTACGTGCAAGCGGCGTCGATACGTCTCCTGTGCGGTCGTGACGACTCCTCCCGCGAGAGCACGCAGCTGCGGACGAATCTGGTCCGGCAACACGACCCGCATCTTGGCGACATTGATCTGGAAGAGGTGATCTACGTCGGCCGGCACATCGATTGCGATACGCGCCAGCTTGCTGTGCTCGTCCATCGTCCGGAGCCGATTCCATCCTCCGCTCTGAATTAGCCGATCCCCACGATAGATATAGAAGCCCTGCTGCCGGTTCCACTTCTTCGGGCCCGCAGCACGAGCATGCTCCTCGACCGTCTCGAACTGAACCTGGCTTGGAAGGACGTACGGCTGGACACGAACGACGTGTGTTGCTGCACCGTCGTCGACAAACAGCTGTTGCTCCGCTAGGCACCGTGTCGCGGGCTCACGTCGTGCGAAGGGATCCCATGCCGCGAGCGGGGTACCGTTAAAGATGATCGTGAGCTGCCGTCCGTCGCTGGTCTCCCGGGTGAGGAACCGGTGGAAGACCATTGCGAGGTGCTCGGCAATGGAGGCCCCCATGGCTTCGAGCGCGCGTACAGCGTGCTCTCCGTCCGGCAAGGCGTATGAGAGAAGACGGTCGAGCTTCTCCCACAGGACGACCGTCCCTGATGAATGTTGGATCGGGCTAGCGAGGTAGGGCGGACACTCTGACGGGAGGGGACAACCAAGATCCCACGAATCGTGCTGGGTCACCTCGTCTAGATCCCACCGCCGAACACGGACACGCCCTTTCGGCGACGTCTTCGTAGCCACGGTCAGGCGCCTACACTGACTAAGGGAAGCCGTCTTCAGCCCGAGGCCGAATCTCCCGAGGTTGCGACCGCTGTACGAACGTCGACTGCCGTAGCGCATCGCCTCGTCGAGCACGCGCTCTGTCATGCCGTGGCCGTTGTCGGCCACCCTGATAAACGACCGCTCGCCCTTACGACAAACACTGATCTCGACACGGGATGCGCCGGCGTCGATGCTGTTGTCGACCAGATCGGCGACGGCACTCGGTGCGTCGTATCCGATGTCGCGGAGCGAAGTCATCAGCCTCGCGGCAGACGGGACGAGCATCGTCTTACGCCGCATCACGGCACTCCTTCGCTATGGCGAGCTGTGGGGCTTGAGCCTGGCCGCCCTGTACAACACATCCGTCTCGCACCGGGCAGCTTGCACAGTCTGGGTCGTTGGCTCGGCAAACACTCGCGCCATGGTCCAGCAGTGCGTAGTTGAATTCAGCATCAGGCCCTGGGGTTCCCGCGAGCTGATAGAGGTCAAGGCGCTTCTGCCAGCGACGGCCATCGGTCCGTCCGCAAAAGCGGCGAACGAGCCGACCGGTTGTCGCGTCGAGCAAGACCGCTCGGCGCCCGAATCCGAAGCAGATTACCGCCTGCGCGACGTTGTCGCCGACGCCGGGCAGAGTCCGAAGATCCAGCTCAGATTCGGGTACCGAACCGGCATGTTGTTCCTTGAGCGCGGTCGCGACCGCGACGAGGAGCTCAGCGCGGGCCCCGATCCCGAGCGCTGACAGTCTTCCGATCGGATCTCGCTGTGAGAGCAGGCCGATGGGCGTTGGCGCAATTCGGCGCAGTCCCTGGAAGGTTGTCGGAACGAGATCGCTGCGCGTTCTCGCAAGGCACAACTCACCTGCGAGAACGAGCCACGGGTCGAGGCTTCCGGTGCGCCAGGGGTAGGGGCGGCGGTTGGTCTTATGCCACTTGAGCAGGCGTTCGCGGAAATCGAAGGTGAGCCGCTCACGCTTACGTGGGCTCTCTAGCGCGACTCGGAGTTGCTTTCCGACGATTGCGCCGAGCATTGGCGGCACCGCGTTTCCGATCTGCTTCAGCCGCAGGGTGGGTTGTCCTGCGAATCGGAACCAGTCGGGGAATGTCTGTACCCGAGCGGCTTCCCTAATGGACAACGTACGGTGCTGCTGGGGATGGATGTACCAGTAGCCGTCCTTTGCGATGTGTGCCGTGATGCTTCGACTAACCTGGTTCCACGAGAGGCGCTTGTACTTGTCAGTAAAGATGTCGCTCCGGTAGCGGCGCAGATGCATTGGAAGATCGACGTAGGTCTGGCCCTCCTCGAGGAAGGCAAAGGCTTCAGCATCGTCAAAGCGGATGTCTCGAGTGATGTGGTCGCAAACGGTGCCGGCGTCCTCGGCGCGGACGCGGTCGCGCATCCGCATCTGGAACTCTGTTCTTGGGCCGAAATAGGGGACGCGTTCCGCCCGCTGCGCAGGTGGGACCGGCGGCAGATCGCCGATCGCATCGCGCAGCGTGGTGATCTCCTCGCTAGGCTCCGGCCACTCGAAATCGGCGTCGCCTCGAATCGCAACGAGAATCAGCCGAGCGCGGTGCTGAGGGACTGCAAACTGAAAAGCATCGAGGACCCGCGCATCAACGCGATACCGGAGCTCGCGCAGGGAGTCGTAGAAACCCATTAACACGCTACCGTCATCCCATGACGGGAGATCGGGAACGTTCTCGACGAGTACGGCGCGCGGTCGGAGATGGTCGACGACCCGAATGAAGCCTTGCCAGAGGTCCGCCCGCGGGTCATCGGCGCTTCTGGCGCCATTCGCGACAAGATTGCGAATCATTGAGCGCCCAGCGCGCGAAAACGGCTGGCATGGCACTCCGCCAGCGATGAGATCGACAGTCTCTATTCCCCACCCTTGAAGGTGATCGAGAAGCTCTGTCGGGTCCGAGAGATCGCCGACGTATCCGAGACCTCCAACGTTCGAGGTGTGGGTCTCGACGGCTCGCTCATCGATGTCCGCGCCAAGCAGAACCGAGAAGTCGGCCTCCTGGAGACCAAGGCTCAGGCCTCCGGCGCCGCTGAAGAGATCGATCGCCGTGGGACGCCGCGCAGCTTGAATCCATCTGCGGACGGCCGAAAGATCCGACGGATCAGGCGCGTCTGGATGGCGGGGCAGGCGAAGGTCGGTGCCACGGTGGTGCGGGACCGCGGTTCGACGTCGTGTGCTGGGCTGCGTGGTGGTCATCTTGAAGGTCGGCGCTTCGGCGTTTCGGCGCCACGAGAGAATCTAGTCGTCGTACCGGCTAGACGTCTCGGCCCGCTTCCTCGCGGAGACCGACCGCGGCGTGGCAGTACTCCGAGATCACGCACTGGCGGCACCGAGGTCGTCCAGGGAGGCACACCCTGCGTCCGTGCACCAGCGTGTTCACGTGGAGTGTGTACCGCAGCGCTGGAGGAACAGCGTCCAAGAGCAAGCGCTGCTTGATCTTATGATCGCGGCCACGCAGGTCGATGCTGACTTGCCGGAAGGTTCCGAGCCGCTCGAGAACGCGTCCGACGTGTGCGTCCACCGGGAAGGCGGGCCGGTCGAGCGAGCACATCATCACGCAGGCGGCGCTCTTCGGGCCAATTTCGGGGAGGGTGCACAGAAAATCTCGCGTCTCGTCGTCTTGCCAGTGCCGCGTCGGCTCGAGCGTGCACTCGCCGAACCGTGCGATGAGCGCGCAAAGAGCCAGCTTCAGACTCTGCGCCTTTCGTCGGCCGAGCCCAGAGAAGCAGATCACTTCCACGATCTCGTGTTCAGGTGCACCTGCGAGCTCCTCCCATGTCTTGTACTTCGCCCGCAGGGCGGCGAACGCGGCCTGATAGGCGCTCTCACGCGTGCGGCGGGACAGGATGATGTAGACAAGCTCGTCAACGGGATCTGGCTTGTTGCCGAGATCCGGGGAGCCGTATTCGCGACCGAGGGCGTCTGCGAGGGCGAGAAGCGTCGATTCGAGGTCATTCACTGCACGGGTCGCCGCCGAGCGTGCGATGTCTACCGTCACGAGCCGCGACACGAGTCGCGTCCGCCAGCGACGATGGTCGCTCGCTGCTCGACCTCGAAGATCCGCAAAGTGCCTGATCGGAGACCGGACTACGCGCGGCGCCTCAGCTTGGACGCCCGGGATCTGAGCGTGCACGGTGTCGAAGGTCACGCCACGATGGTAGGCGGGATCGCGGCAATTGTCTCCTCGCCAGAGAGATCAGCGCGGCCGCGACGAGTAGGCCGTCCCAGACGTGGCTTGCGAGGACATGTGTAAACGGATATTCCTGTGGGGGTATGTCGGTCGATCGGATGACACTCGACGACCTCGCGGCCGAGGATCCGGTCATCCGTGCGCTCGCACGCACGATGCGCGACGGCCGAGGTATGAGCCTTGTCGACGCTGTTGAGGAGATTTCGGAGATCGTGGAGGATCCGATGCGAGTCCGAGAGGCTGCTGACAGGATCCGGATCCTCGCGTCCGAGATCCAGTCCGCGCAGGTCCCCCGAGCAGTCGTTGCAGGCAACATCGAGTCCTGGTATCCGGGCCCGCGCGCCGAGGATCGAAACTGGACGTCGCTCTTAGAGGGACTCGAGCGGGAAGGGTGGTCGGCGGAGGAGTTCGAGGATCTCGACGACGCATCGACGAAGGTCGTCGCGAACCTCCCTAACCCGCACGACGAACGCGAATTCCATTGCCGTGGACTCGTACTCGGCTACGTCCAGAGTGGCAAGACCACGAATTTCACGGCGGTCATCGCAAAAGCTGCCGACGCCGGCTATCGGTTCTTCATAGTGCTATCAGGAGTTCACGATGCTCTCCGGCAGCAGACGCAGGATCGTCTCAACGCGCAGCTCTGGGAGCCTCATTCGGAACTCTGGAATCGACTGACGAACGAGGACGACTTCCGGCCAACTGCGAACGTCGATGCCTTGCTGGCGACGCAGAACCAGCGCGTATTGGCCGTGGTGAAGAAGAACGGACCGCGGCTGCGCGCGCTGAAGCGTTGGCTCGAAGGAGCCCGGCAGGAGTTGCTCGCGAGCTGCCCGATCCTGATCGTTGACGACGAGGCTGATCAGGCGAGCGTCAACACTGCGAAGCCGGACCGTCTGCCGTCGACTATCAATCGCCTGATCCGCGACATCGTCAACAGCGCTCCGAAGGCAGCCTACGTCGGGTACACGGCAACCCCGTTCGCGAACGTCCTCATCGACCCCCAGGACTATGCCGACCTTTACCCGCGTGACTTCATCATCGACCTGCCCCGCCCAGCGGTGTATATCGGGCCAGAGGCGATCTTCGGTCGCGAGCCGTTGGAGTTCGATGCCGAGGCCGTCGAGGATGACGGTCATGACTTCATCCGAAGCGTTCCCGAGGACGAGCTGCTCGAGCTTCGCCCGAAGGGAGCGTCGAAGCGGCATGAATTTGAGCCGTCGGTAACCGAGAGCCTTGACGAGGCGCTCAGGTACTTCCTGCTCAGCACGGCCGCGCGGCGGGTACGTGGCAAGGGGAATCGCCATGCGACGGCACTGGTGCATACGTCTCAGCACATCGATGTGCACGAGCGGATGGCTGCTGCCATTCGCGAGCACCTCCGGTGGCTTTCCAACCGGATCTCGGAGCCGGACGCAGCTCTGATGAACGGGCTAGGGGAGTTCTGGGAGGAGGAATGCCGTCGAGTACCTGCCTCCGAGTTTGGACAAGACACGGTGTTGTGGGATGACCTCCGCGATGCTCTTCCTGCCGTGGTCGAGGCCGCTGAGGTCATCATCGACAATTCGCGAAGCGAAGAACGGCTGAACTTTGACGATGCGAATCCGCGCGTCATCGTGGCCGTAGGCGGCAACACGCTCTCGCGAGGCCTTACGTTAGAGGGGCTGGCGGTTTCGTTCTTCGTCCGGACCGCGTCGGCGTACGACACGCTGCTTCAGATGGGGCGCTGGTTCGGTTACCGCCACGGGTACGCAGACCTAACGCGCATCTGGATGACGGACGAGATGCGAGAGTGGTTCCACCATCTAGCCACCGTGGAGCAGGAGATCCGTTTCGACATCGCCCGCTACGAGAGCGACCACCTGACGCCAGAGGAACTTGCGCCGCGCCTACGGACGCATCCGAAGCTGGCGATTACCGCTGCGGCGAAGATGCAGCACGCGCGTGTGGCCGACGCGTCCTACTCCGGTCGTCGGCTGCAGACGATCCTCTTCAATCACCGAGACGAGAACTGGCTGACGTCGAATCTGAACGCCGGTCGCGCGCTGCTCGAGGCCGCTTCCGACGTCCCCCACCGAGAGGTACGTCCCGGGATCCTCGTCGTTGGTCCGGTGGACAGCCAACTTGTCCTGGACTTCCTCGCGTCGTACCGGTTCCACGAGAACAGTCGCGATCTCAACAGCGAGCTGATCGCGCGGTACATCGTCGGGCGTCTCGAAGACAGTGAACTCAGGCACTTCACGATCGCGATCATGGGCCGAGGGTCACCGTCCGACTATCTAGGCAGCGTCGATCTCGGATTGGGCGAGGAGAATGGCTGCATCAACCGCGCGCGCATGAACGTTGTCGGTGGCGCGACGTACGCTGATATCAAGGCTCTCATGAGCCAGATCGATCGCGTGATCGACCTCGATGTGACCTCCGATGACCTGCGAGGGCTCAACCTCGGCGAGGTCGCTCGACTGCGAAACGCACCTGAACGTGGCGGCCGAGGCGACGAAACCGGGCTGCTGTTGCTCTATCCCGTCTCAAAGGACAGTCGCCCAGTGCGCGGCTCTCTGGTGACACGAGAGGAACTACGTGCGGTCGAGCATGTCCTGGGAGTCGGGCTCGTGTTCCCCGAGTCGCAGTCTCACACCGCCAAGGTCGACTACGTAACAGCCAACGTTGCGGCATTGACGCAGGACGTCGAGATCCCGGATGAAGCGGACGAACCCGAGGACGGCGAGGTCGGGGCGGCTTGATCGACGATGTGCGCGTTGCTCTGACCGCATTGCGGTCGCGCGGCGTTCCCGCCGCTGGTGACCTGAGCGTTGTCCCTCTGGCAGCGCGTCAGGACGCACTCGTCGGGCTGGATGAGCTCCGACGGTCGCATCTCTTGCTGAGGCTGGAAGGCGCTCCGGAGGGGCCGCCGACGAGCGACGTTGCCGCCCTGCAGATCGAAGTCAGGCCGCTGTCCCTCGACGGGACATCGGCGCCGTATCTGGATGTCACCTGCCTCTTCGACTCGGTATCCGACGTATTCGAGCACTTCATCGCTGCCGTCCTAGATCGGGTGATGGCGCTGGACGACAAGCCGGTGGCGGCCCTTCGTGAAGTCCTGGAGAAGTGGCGACAGTTTCTAGTCGCCGCCGGCGGCCCTCCGGGCCGGGACAAGCTCGCAGCCGTGCTCGGTGAGCTCCTCGTCGTCCGCGATCTAGCAAGGATCGACGCTTCGCGCGCAATCCAGACGTGGGTAGGGCCGTTCCGCGGTCGCCACGACTTTCGGCGAGCGAGCACGGCGCTCGAGATCAAGACGACCCAGTCTCACACGTCGCGCAGGGTCACGATCCACGGTGAGGACCAGCTCGAGGAGCCCAAAGACGGGACGCTGTACCTCCATCTCGTTCGTCTGGAGCACGTGGCGTCGTCCGGCGACTCGGTCGCGTCGGTCGCCGATGATCTCTTCGCCTGCGGCGTCGCGGTCGACGCCGTCTTCAATGCGCTCGCGGCCGTGGGAGTGCCACCAGCCGAGCTGGCGGCGACCGCTGAAATTCAGTTCGATGTTCGCGAACGGCTCACGGTGCCTATCGATGATGCGACGCCCCGGATCGTCCCACGGGCCTTCGTGGGCGGCGCCAGGCCCGTGGGCATCGTCGATCTCAGCTATGTCATCGACCTCGACCACGTCCTTGGGCGAGCGCTCGCCGATGACGCATACCAGTCCCTGCTTCACGAGCTCGCGGCAGGTTCCTGATTACGTCGCTGCAGCGATACTCCGAGCGCTACAACGCCACCGGCGGACTTGCCGCCGAGGGCGTCATCAATCAGCTCGGTAGACCTGACCTCGAGCCGCTCGAGGTCGTTGTGCGGGAAGCGATCCAGAACTGCTGGGATGCAAGACGTGCAGCGGCGAGCGGCATTCGCGTCGAGGTGGGCAGGCAGGTACTCGACGCGGAAGCAGTTGTGGCCTGCGGGCGCGGGCTCCTTGTCGACCCGCCGCCAGGGCTCCCGCTCGGCGAGGAGCTAGTGCCCGGGCTAGAGATCCTGTACTTCGCGGACTTCGGAACGATCGGTCTCGGGGGCCCGACGCGAGCTGACCAGCTCGGCAATGAGCGCGGCTTCGTCGACTTCGTCCGGAACATTGGGCAGCCCCCCGACAAGGATCTCGGCGGCGGGTCGTTCGGGTATGGCAAGGCGGCCTTCTACATCGCAAGCAGAGCGCGAACGATCCTCGTCGACACGCTCTGTCGCAATATCGAAGGTTCCCTCGAGCGCCGCTTCATCGGCTGCGCCCTCGGCGAGAACTTCGAGCGCGATGGCCAGCCGTACACGGGTCGACACTGGTGGGGACGGTTGCTTGACGGCGTTCCGGAGCCGGCGATCAGTGAGGAAGCGGACGAAGCCGCGGCACTGCTTGGCCTCCCACCACGATCAGGTGAGAAAGGTCTCGGGACGACCGTCGTAATCGTGGCCCCCAATGTCGCGCCGGACTCGGAAAGTGGAGACGACGAGACCATGTCGTTCATCGCAGACGCGCTCGTGTGGAACTTTTGGCCGCGCATGATCGATACCCCGGGCGCAGCGCGGCGCACCATGCAGTTCTCACTCACCGACGGTGGCAGCGCGGTACGTATCCGCAATCCGCGGACTCACCCTCGCCTTCGGTCGTTCGTAGATGCGATGGACCGCATCCGCGAGGAACCCGGAGATGATGGGGTCCTGCTCATGGATCGTTCGATCGAATCGCTCCGTCCCGCCCGCCGCCTTGGCCGGCTCGTCATTCAGCGAGGGCCTGTGGCACCGGCTGATCTTCCTGAACGCGCAGTTCCCCAGGGTGCGCGGCAGACGGCGGACGGCTTGCACCACGTGGCGCTCATGAGGAACGCGGAGCTGGTTGTGAAGTATCTGCCGGGACCGGTGCCCGTTACTGGGCTGATGGGCTATGCAGGCGTCTTCAAGTGCACCGTAGACGCCGACGAGGCGTTCCGGCGTTCGGAGCCTCCGACCCACGACGATTGGGTCTATCGAGCGCTTCCGCGGGGGCACGAGCGATCCTTCGTGAAGATCGCGCTGGAGCGCATCGGAGGCGTCTGCCGCGAGGCGGCCGGCTACGGTAGTGCGCTCACCGGGGCGACAGATGGGGCAGGCGTTCCGCTTGGCGAGTTCTCCGATGCCCTCGCGACGCTGATGCCCGGCGCGCAGGGATCCGGAGCCCGGCGAGAGGCACGTACAGTTCGGACGCCTCGGCGCAGGCCTGTGCCGGGCAGAACACCCGCGCAGGAGGAGGCGGGCGGCGTGTGGGTTGACGGAACTCCCGGTCACGACGCTCCGCGGACCGGAGCAGGCGATGGTGCATCCCAGGTGGCAACTCCTGGGCAGCCGGAAGAGCCACCAGCACGCCGGCTTCCGCCGCCGCAGATACGGACCAGCGCAGACCCACATCCTGCAGTAGCCGCCGATGGGTCTCCGGTGATGCGCTACCCGTTCGAACTGCGGACGCGTGGCAATCGGGTTGTGATTTCCGCGACAGTTGAGGTGATGGCGAATGACGGTGGCCAGGTCGAAAGGGAGGCTCCCGCCGGCGCCTCGGTGGCGAGCGTTCGAGCGTGGGTCGACCCAGCC
This sequence comes from Gaiellaceae bacterium, assembly GCA_036824235.1. Classification (GTDB taxonomy): domain Bacteria; phylum Actinomycetota; class Thermoleophilia; order Gaiellales; family Gaiellaceae; genus JAIBJN01. The sequence goes on from DAITAN010000004.1 coordinate 12,827, forward strand.
GAACGAGTCCATGCTGCGTCCCCTTCATTGGAGGCTGGCCCGGATGACGCAGACGGGCCGTGGTTCGTCGATGTTCTATTGACCGACGAGGCGATGATGCGCGTCGACCTCGATCTCAGGGTCGTATGAAGACACCCCCGGCGCCGCCGTATCTTCTGCCACCGCCCTCCGCGGTCTCGGTGGACGCCTGGAAGGCGCTAGACGGGACGCCGCTGCCCGACCGCCTCGATCACTGGGATCCATTCACCGAGACAGAGCTGTTCCGCGCTGCGGATGTGGACATCGAGTCGGTGCGCTTCGCGTGCTCCCTTGGTGAGGACTCCACCTTCGCGCTCGTTACCAGCTGGTGGTCAAGCCGCACGCGCCTCGGTTCAACGGGAGACGCGGTCGAGCTCGGCACGCGGCGTGGCGTGCTGCGGGCGACGCTGCGGCTACAGGTTCCAGGCCCCGTCGCCGGGGGACGCCTCGACCTTAGAACATTCCTCGTCCTTCGCCATCCCGGTGCTGCACCTAGTCTCGTATCGCCGAAGCGTGAAGGCGCGATTCTCTGGCACGAGGAGACGAGGATCGCGCTCGAGGGCGCCGCGGCACGGTTCCCAGTCGCGGCGCTTGACTTCGCCGAGATCCCTCGACTGCCGCAGACAGGCGGATGGGCTCTCGAATGGGACGTCGAGGATCTCGAGGCGCCCGTGCTTGCTTCGTTGCGTTTACTCGTGAACGCCAGCGATGAGGTGCTTCTGAACTCTCTCCGGTCAGGGAGTAGTGATCCGCGATCGAGTGTCATACGTTCGTTCGTTACGTATGACGTCGGACGCGTACTGGTTCACGCTGCCCTTCGCAGCGAGAAGTTCGTCGAAGATCCGGAAATCTTTGAGGAAGATTCCGTCGGCCGGATGCTCTTCGAATTGCTCGCCATGTGCTGGCCAGGCATCCCGATCAAGGCGCTCGCGACGCGGCTCCGGGAAGACCCAGCGCGTCTCGACGCGGAGCTCCAGGCGCACCTAGGGATCGTCGGGTGAGTCTCACACTTCCGCGCCTCGACCGCGCGTCAGCAGAGAACCTGCTTGCGCGGTATCGCCACGAGCCTCTTGCGGAGCTGTCGTCGCACATGCCGGATCTGGCCGTGTCGGTCACATACGCCCCCGTCGGTGGTGCCCGTATTGACGAGTCGATGCTCGAAGCGCTGCGGGCAGATGTCTTCCAGCTCGCAGCGGATCACGGAATGCCGGCACCGATCCGTGACATCTCGACGTTCGAGGGGCGCGCGGGACGGCTGATCAGACGGGCGCTCCCAATGACACCGCACGAGGCATCGCAGGAAGAAGTGTGGAGCTACCTTACGTGCTGCTGGCTTCTCGATGTCGCGATCTGGCGGTTCGGTGAGGGAGCGAGCGATGACCGCTTCACGGGTCACATCAACCGCAACACATTCAGGCGGATGTGGTGGCGGGAGGAGGTGCTCGGCTCCGCGGTAGACCTGGCTCGGCTAGGCGAGGACGAGCTCGTCAACATCATGGAGCGACCGACGCTTTACGCTGACGCACGGGTTGCGCAGGCGATTGCGCTGGAGTTCCTAGGCAGGGTGGAGCGCGGCGACATACCGGACCGCATGCAGGCGATGCGCGAGGCGACGAAAAGGCTGCTGCGCCTCACACCGTTCCTGGCGTTCATGTCGCTTGCAGACGCGCAGGTCAACGCCGTCGTAGCGGATGCATTCGACGCGGCGGTTGCCGGCCTATCAGGTCGACCCGCAGCCATGCCGCAGCGTGCTAGTGACCCGCGGCTGGACGCGTCGCCTGACGTGGCGGACGTGGCTGTTCTTGCGACCGCCGAGGCCGGACTTGCGCCATCACCGTCAGCGGGACGGCGCGTATTGGAGTTCGAGGAGGTGGCGCGCGCGGCGATCGACATCGCACGAGGGACCGGGCGGGTTACGAATACGAGCTTACGGGAGGCTGCGCCGATCACCTCCGATGAAGCCAGGGAGATCTTCCAGTTCCTGATGGAGCGGAAGGAGTTGGTACGGCGTGGAACAAGGCGCGGGACGCACTACGTGATTCCCGAAGATCGATCCGATCAGCTCGACGGGCCGCCTGAAACGCATGACGCGGACGATTGGAGGCCGGGCGAAACCCCAGATGAACAACGCTCGGAGGAGACGGCGCTGCACCGTCTCCTCCGGAGGGCGCGTCAGGAGTGAAGGCGGAGCACTTTCTGCATCCCCGTCGCGATGACGGAACCGCTGTTGACGCGACGTTCGAGGTCTACGTTGTTCCCGTGTTTGACGTGATCTATCACCATAAGGCGGGCGGCAGGACCAGCGAGCGTTCAGTCAACTCTGACTACCACGAAGGTCTCGAATTGCTGCTGCGACGCCTCGCGACACTCGGTTGCTCGATCCTCGGCATTTCGGTCGATTCAAGCGTCGCGCGGGCACTGCCGCCGGACAAGCGCGAACTCGAGCTTGCGTATCCGATCGAGCTCGGCGCGCAGACAGATTTTGCTCGCCTGCGCCGCCGTATCACAAAGGCCCAGAAGTCCGTAGCGCGCCGGCCTGACGCAAAGCCTGGCGGCGGCAACGATCAGAAGCGGATTCGCATCACGCTGAGCTCCGACCGAGCGTGGCGGCCCGAGGAGTTCTCCCTGCGGCTAGTTTCGGGTGGTAATGAGCACATCCGCTGACGGACAGCCCACGCAGGTGCGCTGGCACTAGGCCTGACGCGGGGCCGGGGTGAGAATGTCAGCGTGCAAAGTATTGACGGAAGTCTTTTCTTTTCGCCCAGCGATCTCAACTCGTTCCTGGCCTGTGAGCACCTGACCACGCTCCAAGTCGCAGTCGCGGTGGGGCAACTCGAAAAGCCTTGGCGTCACAACCCACACGCTGACCTCATCCGGCGGAAGGGGGACCTGCACGAGGCCGCCTACCTGGAACGGCTTCACGCGGACGGACGGCGCATAGCCGCGATCGAATTCGACGACCGGGACTGGCAGCGCGCCGCCGCCGAGACCGAGCAGACCATCCACGACGGCGTCGACGTCGTCTACCAAGCTGCGCTCACCGACGGCACCTGGCGCGGGTTCGCGGACTTCATTGAACGCCTCCCCGACGGCTCCTACGAGGTCATCGACACCAAGCTCGCGCGCCGGGCCAGGCCGCAACACGTGCTCCAGCTCTGCTTCTACACGGAGCAGCTCGCGCGGATCCAGGGGCACATGCCGGAGGCGATGCGCGTCGTCACCGGGCTCGGGGAGCGCGAGTCCTACCGGCCCGACGACTACCTCGCCTACTATCGTCGGCTCCGGCGGCGGTTCCTTGACGCGGTCGAGCACCGGCTCGAGACCTACCCGTACCCGGTCGACTTCTGCACGCTCTGCGAGTTCATCTCGCTCTGCAAGGCGCGCTGGGCGGAGGACGATCACCTCACGCTCGTCGCCGGCATGTCGCGGCTCCAGGTCGAGCGGCTCACCGCCGCCGGGATCACGACGCTGGAGGCGCTGGCCGAGGCGGACCCGGCAACGAGGGTCAGGAGCATGCGCGCGTCCACGTTCCAGGGGCTCAACCACCAGGCGCGCCTGCAGCTCCGGTATCGCCGCACTGGTGAGCGCGTGGTCGAGCACCTCCCGGAGGAGCCTGACCGCGGCTTCGCGCTCATGCCGGAGCCGAGCCCGGGTGACGTCTGGCTCGACCTCGAGGGCGACCCTTGGTTCGAGCCGGCGCGCGGGCTCGAGTATCTGGTCGGCTGGATCGAGCTCGGCGAGGACCGGGAGCCGCACTACGAGTACATCTGGGCAACGGACCGCGAGAGCGAGAAGACGGCGTTCGAGCGGTTCGTCGATCACGTCGTCGAGCGCCGCCGGCGCTTCCCAGGGATGCACGTCTACCACTACGCGCCTTACGAGCGCACCGCGCTCTCGCGCCTAATGGGCGAGCACGGGACGCGCGAGGACGAGATCGACGACCTCCTTCGCGGCGAGGTGCTCGTCGACCTCTTCCGCGTAACGAAGCAGGCGCTGCGCGCGTCGATACCGAGCTACTCGATCAAGGACGTCGAGAAGCTCTTCGTCTTCGTGCGGAAGGCCGACGTCGGGGGCGGGAGCGAGTCCGTGGAGGCGTTTGAGAGCTGGCTCGAAACGGGCGACGACGCGCTCCTCGAGGGAATCCGGGACTACAACGAGGAGGACTGCCTCTCGCTCTACGAGCTCCATCGCTGGCTCCTTGGGCGGCGGCCCGGCGACATGCCCTGGCGACTGCCGCCGGAGAAGCGCGAGCGGAGCGAGGAGGCCGAGGAGCGCGACGCCGAGCGCGCGCGCGTCCGCGACGCGCTACTTGCGGGCGCCGAGGAGGGCGAGCCGGACTGGCTCCTCGCACATCTCCTCGATTACCACCAGCGCGAGGAACGGCCGCAGTGGTGGGAGTACTTCTTCAACAAGGAGCTCGACGACGAGGAGCTCGTCACGAACAGGAGCACCCTGGGCGGGCTCGTGCCCGACGGCGAGCCGACGAAGATCAAGCAGTCTTGGTGGTACCCCTACCGTTTCGAGGCACAGGAGCACAAGATCCGCGGGGAAGGGATCGATCCCCAGACCGAGCGCTCGTTCGACGTCGTCGTCGACGACGAACACGGGACGCTCCAGCTCCGGTGGGGTCGCGAACACGCTGACGAGCCGCTCCCGACGGCGCTGATTCCGCCGCAGCCGCTGTACGCCAAGGCGCAGCGGGCGGCGCTCCTGCGCTTCGCCGAAGACCGGGACCGGTACCCGGCCGCCGTGGAGATCCTCGAGCGGCGCCCGCCGCGGGCGCGGCTGGACGGCACGCTGGTCGAGGTCGCGAAGAGCCTCCACGGGAGCTACCTCTTCGTGCAGGGCCCCCCCGGGTCCGGCAAGACGTGGAGCGGAGCGCGCGCAGCCCTCGCACTCATGAAGGCGGGGCAACGCGTGGGCGTGACGGCTCTGAGCCACAAGGCGATCCACAAGTTCCTGGACGACCTCGAGGAGGCCGCGCTCGAGGCCGGCTACGAGTTCCGGGGCCGGAAGAAGGGGAGTGGCGAAGGCCACTACGAAAACCGCTTCGTCGACTGCACGAACGCGAACGACGCGATGCTCGACCCCGAACTGCAGCTTCTCGCGGGCACGTCTTGGTTCTTCTCGCGCGCACAGGTGGACCAGCACGTGGAGACGCTCTTCGTCGACGAGGGCGGGCAGTTCGCGCTCGCCGACGCGATCGCGGTCGGCACCGCGGCGCGGAGTCTCGTTCTTCTCGGCGACCCGAACCAGCTTCCGCAGGTCTCGCAGGGCTCGCACCCGCCGGGCGCCGAGGCGTCGGTGCTCGGTCACTTGCTCGGCGGCGACGAGACCGTGTCGCCCGAGCGCGGGCTTTTCCTCGAGTGCACCTACCGACTTCGCCCGGAGGTGAACAGGTTTGTCTCGGAGACGTTCTACGAGAGTCGCCTCGAGCCCGCGCCGGTCACGGCGACGCGCTCGATCGCGGCGGGGAACGGCGTGCGGTTCCTGCCCGTCCGGCACCAGGGGCACAGCCAGGCCTCGCCGGAGGAGGCTGCGGCCGTGCGCGCCGAGATCGAGCGGCTCGTCGGGACGCCATACATCGAGGACGGCGTCGAGCGGCCGCTCGCTTACTCGGACTTCATCGTCGTGGCGCCGTACAACGCCCACGTCCGCCTGCTGCGCGATGAGCTGCCCGAGGAGGTGCGGGTCGGGACGGTCGACAAGTTCCAGGGCCAGCAGGCGACGGTGTCGTTCTTCGCGATGGCGAGCTCGTCCGGCGAGGACGTGCCCCGCGGGCTCGATTTCCTCTTCTCGCGGAACCGCTTGAATGTCGCGGTGTCGCGGGCGCGTTGCCTCGCGTACGTTGTGGCAAGCCCGCGGCTCCTGGAGACGAGCTGCAAGACGGTCGAGCAGATGCGCCTCGTGAACGCACTCTGTCGTTTCGTGGAGATCGCTGAGGAGCAGGCGTGACGCCGAACGAGCTCGCCACAGAGCTCGGAATCTCTCCAAAGACCCTCCGGGCCTGGCTTCGCGAGACGCATCCGCGCACCGCCGAAGAGCGCTACGGGCGCTGGGAGCTCAGCGAGGAGCAGGTGCGGGCGGCGCGTACGCATTGGGGAGACATGCGGAATGCGGGTCCTGCCTCCACGCGGCCTGTTCGCTCCACCTCAGTTGGAGCGCGAGACACGAGCGACGAGTCATACGTCATCGACCTCTGCGACGAGATCCTGGGCGAAGCGGCATTGCGCCAGCACCGATTCGCCTGGCTTCTCGGCGACCCCGGACGATCCGGGCAACGAGCGACCTTGCCGGTGGACGCGTTCTATCCCGAGCGCGGTCTCGTCATCGAGTACCGCGAGCGACAGCACGACGAACCCGTTCCGTTCTTCGACCGCCGAGAGACCGTGTCGGGAGTCGGGCGGGGCGTTCAACGTCGCCTGTACGACGAGCGGAGAGAGGAGGAGATCCCTCGACAAGGGCTTCATATGGTGATCATCAGACCTGCAGAGCTCCACTCCGATTCACGCGGGCGACTACGACGGAATCGCACCGGCGATCTCGAGGCCCTGAGAGCGAAGCTCGACATCTGACAGCTGGGGTAACTGCCTACGGCGGAGGAACAGGGTGAGCGGACGAGGACGACTCGCCCGTGCCCGCGCACATCCTGGGGCTCAGTAGCCGCTGAAGCGCTCCGGGCGCACTTGCTCCTCCGGCACGCCTGCGTCCTGAAGCACGCCGCTGATCGCCTCCACCATGGGCGGGGGGCCGGCGATGAGGTAGGTGAATGAGTCGAGCTCGGCGCCCAGGTGATCGCGGAGCATGTCCGCGTCGATGCGGCGGGTCTCGCCGTCCCAGTCCGGGTCGTCGGTCATCGTGAGAACGAGGCGGAGGTCCGGGATCGCGCTCTCGAGCTCCTTGAGCTCCTCGAGGAAGGCAGTCGACTCCCGGTCGCGGTTCGAGTAGACGAGCGTGACGCGGTGCGGCAGGTTCTCCTCGGAGATGTAGCGGAGCATGGTCCGGAAGACGGTTATCCCGATGCCGCCGGCTATGAACACGTAGTCCTGCGAGGTGTCGTCGGGGAGGAGGAAATTCCCCTTCGGCTGCTCGACTTCCACCTCCGTGCCGACGGCGAGCTCGGCGAGTGAGCGCTTGAAGGCGGAGTCCCGCAGGCGCGTGGCCAGGCCGAGCACGCCGCGGTCGTTGGGCGACGTGACGACGGTGATGTGGCGTCGCGGGCCTTTCTCGTCGTCATAGGGCGGGTCGAGGAGGGTGACCCAGAAGTACTGGCCGGGCTTGAAGTCGACCCCCTCGCCGAGCAGGTCGAAGACCACCATGAGTGTGCCCTTCGCGACCTCGCGCTTCTCTTTGATCCTCGCTTGCATGACTTGTCCTAACCGTGTGTGTCCGAGCGCGGTCAGACCTTACTGCGCTCCTCTGCCACACTGAGAACGATGGACCGGGAGACGGTTGTCTCCGAGGCGATCACGAGCGTCGGCTACCAGGACGGAACGCTCGAGATCGAGTTCGTCCACGGTGACCTCTACCGCTATGTCGAGGTGCCGAAACTCGTCTTCCTGCAGCTCATGCGCGCCGAGTCCATGGGCGCGTTCTTCAACGAGCGGATCCGCGACCGCTATCGGGCCGACGGCCCGCTTTAGGCGCCGAGCGCTTCCAGTAGGTCGTCTGCGTAGCGCTCCAGCTTGGCCGGGCCGACGCCGGCAATCGCGCTCAGCTGCTCGCGCGTCTGCGGGCGGACGGCGGCGATCTCGTGGAGCGTCGAGTCGTGGAAGACCACGTACGCGGGCACCTCGTCGGCCTTCGCGCGCTCGGCGCGCCAGCGACGTAGCGCCTCGAACTCCGGGGTCGGCTCGGGCTTCGGCACCTTCGCTCTGGCCGGCCCGACGACGCCGAGCTCCGCCAGGAACCGGCTCGGCTTCGCGCCGGCCGTCCAGGTGATGGTCAGCGACCGCTTCGCGCGCGTCATGCCCACGTAGAAGAGGCGGCGCTCTTCGGCCAGACGGTCGCCCCGCGTCGCCTTGCTGTACGGGAGCTCCTTCTCCTCCAGGCGCGGGAGGAAGACCGCCTCCCACTCGAGGCCCTTGGCTCGGTGGTACGTGAGGAGCTCGACGCCGCGGCCCTGCGTTGCGGAGCTGAAGCGCTCCTCCAGGTCGCGGAGGAAGTCCGCCACGGACGAGCCCGCTGGGAGCTGCTCGGCCAGGGACAGGAGCCGCGAGAGGTCTGCCTGGCGCGTGAGCTCCTCGTCGCCGAGACCTGAGGCCGGGCGGGGGGTCCAGCCCTGCGTGCGCACAGCCTCCGTGACCGCGCCGATCGCGGACGCATCGCGGCGGCCGCGCAGCATGCGGATCGTCCGCTGGGCTGCCTGGCGCCTGATGAACGCGGCGCCTCGCACCTGGAACGGTATGCCGGCTAGGGCGAACGCTTCCTCGTAGTCCTCCGAGCGCGCGTTCAGGCGATAGAGGACGGCCATCTCCTCGTACGGGACGCCCTCGCCCGCCAGCCGGCGCACCTCGCCGACGATGAACTGCGCCTCCGTCTGCCGGTCGGGCTGCACCAGCGCCAGGGGCTCCGCGCCGCTTGGGAGCACCGCCCGCAGGACCTTCTCCGAGCCGCCCAACTCCGGGACGAGACGATTCGCCAGCGCCAGGATCTCCGGTGTCGAGCGGTAGTTCTCCTCGAGCCGCACGACCACCGCGCCTGGGAAACGTTGCGGCATTCCGAGCAGGTACTCCGGTGTCGCGCCCGTGAAGGAGTAGATCGACTGGTAGTCGTCGCCGACCACGCAGAGCTCGTCGCGGTCGCCCACCCAGCGCTCCAGCAGCGACTGCTGGAGGAGGTTCACGTCCTGATACTCGTCGACCGTGAACGCCCGGTAGCGCTCCTGGAACGCGGCGAGCGCGTTCGGATCCTCGTCGAACATTTGCACCGCGTGCTCGAGGAGATCCTCGAAGTCGATGAGGCCGCGCTCGGACTTGCGCGCCTCGTACGTTCGGAACACGCGCTCCATGACATCGTCGGGAACCGGCGGCTCGTGCTCGCCCAAGGAGGGCCGGTAAGTGTCCGGAGTGAGGCGGCGGTTCTTTGCCCACTCGATCTCCGTCGCCAGGTCGGCGAGCGGGCGGAAGCGGAACGGCACGGGCAGCGCCCGCGCGATCGGCAGCAGGATCGATGCCTTCGAGGCAAGCACCTCGCCGACCGAGCCGGCGAAGTAGTGAAGCTGGGCGAGCGCGGTTGCGTGGAATGTCCGCGCGGGCACGCCGGTGACTCCCAGCCGTGCCAGCCGCTCGCGCATCTCCGTGGCGGCCTTGTCCGTGAACGTGACGGCGAGGATCTGGTCGGGCGCGAAGGCGGCGCTCGCGACCTGGTTGGCGATGCGTCTCGTGATCGTCGTCGTCTTGCCCGAGCCCGCGCCCGCGAGGATGCAGACCGGGCCGCGCACGGCCTCGACCGCGCGGCGCTGCTCAGGGTTGAGCCCGTCGAAGATCGCCTCGGCGTTCACCGACCCGAGCCTAGCGACGGCACGCGACGAGCTTCGTGCCGGAAGCGTGCGTTTAGCATCCCGGCCGTGAGTCACGTGGAGCGACGAGGTCCTACCGGCTCGTACTGGGTCGTGCCAGGGCGGCTGCTCGCCGGCATGTACCCGGCCGAGGACATGCTCCCGGAGCTCCTCGCCGCCGGCGTCGACACCTTCTTCGACCTCACCGAGGACGCCGAGCTCGACCCGTATGAGCTGAACGGCCTCCAGCACCGGCGCTTCCCGATCCGAGACATGAGCACGCCGAGCCCCGAGCAGATGACGGAGATCCTCGACGCGCTCGACGACGCGCTCGACGACGGGCGCACCGTTTACCTCCACTGCCTCGGCGGGATCGGGCGCACCGGCGCGGTCGTCGGCTGCCATCTCGTCCGTACCGGCAGGAGCGGGGAGGATGCGCTCGCCGACATCATCGCCTGGCGCGGCGACCACTGGTCGCCTCAGACCGAGGAGCAGAGACAGCTCGTCCGGTCGTGGCACGAGTCCGCGCCGGACGCGTGACGGGTTAGGCGGCGGTCTCGGAGACGTCGTCCGCGCGGCTCGCGGCGAAGAGCGCCTCGATCTCGCCTGCCGGCACTGGGCGGCTGAAGTAGAAGCCCTGGCCCAGGTCGCAGCCATGCGCCAGGAGGAAGCGGCGCTGCTCCTCGGTTTCGATGCCCTCGGCGAGCGGCTCGAGCCCCAGGTTCCTGGCCAGTTGGACGATCGACGCCGTGAGGACAGCCGTCCCGGAGTCGTCCTCCAACCCCCCGACGAACGACCGGTCGATCTTGAGCATGCTCACCCGCATCTGGTTGAGACGGCTGAGGGAGGAGTGGCCGGCTCCGAAGTCGTCGATCGCGAGCCGCAGCCCGCGCTCGTGCAGCTCCTCGAGCACGAACTCCATGCTGCGGCGGCCGTCGAACACGAACGCCGACTCGGTGAACTCGATCACGAGCCGGTCGGCGTTGAGGCCGAACGTCTCGATCGTCGCGAGCACATGGCGCATCGCGGTCGGCTGCCAGAACGAGGGCGGCAGGTTGATAGAGACATAGAGATCGAGCCCTGCGTCCCGCCACGCGGTCGCCTGGCGGCAGGCCTCGCCGAGCACCCAGTCGCTGAGCTTGCCCATGAGACCCGTCCGTTCCGCCAACGGAAGGAAGTCGCCGGGCGGGACGAGGCGGTCGCCATCCTGCCAGCGGATGAGTGCCTCGACGCCGATGATCTCGGCCGACTCGAGCCGGACTAGAGGCTGGTAGTGCAGGACGAGCTCTTCCTCGCGCTCGAGTGCGCCGCGGAGTCGGCCCGCCATCGAGAGCTGCGCGAGCGGGTTGTCGCCTTCGACTGCGTAGACGAGGTAGCGGTCGCGGCCGTTGTCCTTCGCCTTGTACATCGCCGTGTCCGCATGTTTGAGCAGAGTCTCGGTATCGGGCGCATCGAGCGGGTAGAGGCTGATGCCGATGGTCGCGCTCACGAAGATCTCGACGTCGGAGACGACGAAGGGCTCGCGCAGCGCGCGGCGGATTCGCCGGGCAACAACCTCGGCGGCATAGCGGGCGCCTTCGAGGTCGATCTCGCCGTCGGGCCCTTCGGTGCCGGGCACGAGCAGGAGGAACTCGTCGCCGCCGTGGCGCGCGACGACCTCCTCGGCGCGGGTCGCCCGGCGCAGGCG
>DAITAN010000496.1:0-1558 GCA_036824235.1 Gaiellaceae bacterium
GTTCCGGAGCCGTCAGCGCGGTGCGGCGAGAAGGTTCCACTGCGGCGAACGACGGGGCCGCCCTGCGCGCGCAGGATCTCGAACCCGCCGTCGCGTTCCGTGATCTCGAACGTGGCCGGCACGTCGCCGTCGTTCGTCACCGTCAGGTCGGCCGTTGTGCTGCCGCCCGGGGGCACCGTGACCTCCAGCGAAGCCGGATCGACCACCAGGTGGCCGCTCGGCAGCTGGAAGTCCTGCTGCACGATGGCATCGGCCACGACATCGACGGTCGCCGTCGCCTCTCCGTACAGGGCCTTTGTGGCCGTGAAGTCGTGCTCACCGGTGAGGGTCGAGAAGAGGATGTAGAAGCCGTCATCCACGGCCGGATCCTCCGGCGTCGCGACGGTCGTGGTCGTGTCGGTGGGCGCATCGTCGCTGGTCACGGTCGCCCCGTTGATGGGTTCGCCGGTGGCCTCGTCATAGACGTTCCCCGCCAGCAGGCCGCCGGGAACCAGGTTGCACTCCTCACCGCCAACGAGGACGTTGTCGACCTCCCACCACCATGCGAAGAGCGCGTTGTGGTAGCGGAAGCGGACACGAACGTCCGATTCGCCCGCCGCGGCTGACGCGTCGATCTCCTCAACGGTGGGACCGCGCCGGCTCTCGGATGTGTGCCAGACGTTCGTCCACGTCGCGCCGTCGTCGACGCTCAGATCGACGTCGGCGATGTCGAGATTCAGGTTGTTGTAGTCCGAGTTGAACTTGATGATCGGTTCCGGCACGGCCGACAGATCGATCGTCGGCGAGACGAGCGAGGTGTCAATCTCGACGTCGGGACCGTAGAAGTCGCTGTCGACGATCGCGAAGCCGCCGTCGCCGCCGGTGAGGTTGCCTCGGCCGGCGGGATCGTCGAAGACCCACACCCCGCCGTCGCCGATGTCATCGGTGACGGTCCAGCCATCGGGCAGCTCCTCGCCGTCGAACGTCTCGAAGAGGCCGAAGACATCGTGCTCATAGCCCGGCGCCACACAGTTGGCCGGATCGGCGGAGAGCGAGAAGTCCTGCGTCGTGGAGTCGGGCGGAATCGTGATCGTTCGCTGCTCGACGACGTAGCCGCCGTACACCGCCTCGACGTTGAAGGTGAACTCGGTGCTCTCAACGAGCTCGACCGAGTACGCCCCGGTGAATGGATCGGTGTAGATCGACGGGCCGGGGTAGCCGTCGATCGTGATCAGGGCATAGAGCGGCCAGCCGTGTCCGGAGCCATCGGTGACCGTGCCGGACACCACGACGGTCGGCAGCGGGTCGAGCGCGTAGTCGACGGTCGTCGTCTCGCCCTCGATGACCTCGACGTCCGTCGCGGTCTCCGCCGCATAGCCATACGCCGATGCCGTGACGTCGTACGTGCCCGCCGCCACGAACAGCTCGTACTGGCCGAGCTCGTCGGTGAACGCCGTGGACTCGTCGACGCCGTCGGTCGCGGTCACCTCCGCGCCGAAGATCGGATCGCCGGTGTCCGACGCGGTAACGGTTCCGGCGATCGTGCCGCCGGTCGCGACGAGGTGGACCGCGGCGAGCG
>DAITAN010000497.1:0-1555 GCA_036824235.1 Gaiellaceae bacterium
ACCGCCGTCGGCCTCGGGCCCGGCTCGCCCGGCGTCGTGCTCGACGCGAACGGCGTCCCGACGGGCCAGATCACGGCGCCCGCGACGACGCTCATCAACCAGGCCATCATCGCGCAGCTCAACCAGCTCGGGATCGACGGCGAGGCCGACTGCCTTGCCGACTTCATCGCCGAGGCCAACAGCCGCGGCCTCACCGCGTGGAAGGACGCAATCGGCAACGACGCCCCCTGGGGCACCGGCCTGGCGAGCAGCGAAGGCCTGCACGTCGAGGAGGCCGGGATGCAGCTCTACCGCGAAGACCGCCTCAACGCTCGCATCGCCTTCAGCAGCATGCACGGGTTCGGCGACGGCGCGCGCCTGAAGGCGGAGACGGCGAACTCCCTCGGCTTCCTCGGGGACGACATGTACAAGTACCTCGGCCCCGGCGAGGACTCGATGGTGACCCAGCCGGACTACCTCGACATCATCCGCTGGTCGGTCGCGAGGCGGCTGAGCGTGGAGACGCACGTCGGCGGCTCCATCGACGCGATCCTCAGCGGGTTCGAGGAGGCCGACCAGACCTACGACGTCGGCAAGCTCAAGTGGCGGATCGCCCACCCGGGCAACGGGGAGCCGACCGACGCGCAGCTCGCGCGGGCGAAGGCGCTCGGGATCGGCTGGGCCCTCACGATCGCTCCCGTCCAAGATGGGGGCACCGGCCCGCGCTTCAGGACGACGAGGGACAACAGCGCGCACATGTGCCTGATGACGGACGCGATGAACGTCGCTCCGTGGCCGCCCTTCCTGACGCTCTTCTTCGTCACCACCGGCCAGACGCTCCTTCCGGGCGACGAAGGCGTTCCGCCCGAGGAGCGGCTGACCCGGATGCAGGCGCTCCGCTCCGCGACCACCGACTGCGGCTGGTTCCTCGACCTCGACGGCAAGGTCGGCTCGCTCGAGAACGGGATGCTCGCCGACATGATCGTCCTGGACAAGGACTACTTCTCGGTTCCCGACAGCGAGATCTGGAAGCTCAAGTCCCTGCTGACGGTCGTCGACGGACGGGTCGTCTACGGCGACGGACCGTACGCAGGCCTCGATTAGGGCCGCAGGCGGGCAGGCGGCTCCCCCGGTGACGGGGGAGCCGCCACCACGCCGTTCTCGTAGGCTCCGGCTAGTGACAGAGCCCGAGCACCGCTGTCCCGGCTGCCTGTCGCCGCCGGCGATCACCGTCGGCGCGCCCTTCGTGGGCGTGGTGGGCTTCCTCTGGTGGAAGAAGCCGTTCGAGGAGCAGCTCTACCGCTGCGTCGAGGGCCACATCTACTCGGTGCGCGTGAGCGGCGGCGAGGTGACGGTCGAGCCGCACGAGAGCGTGGAAGCCTGGCTCGAGGCGCGCACCGGCGCCCGGACGCCCACCCGCCCGCCGACGATCTAGCTACGAGAGCCTGCGCGGAGGAAGCTCCACCTCGAACGAGGTGCGCGCCACATAGCGGATCTCCGGCAAGCCCTCGACCGGGAAGCCGAGAGCGAGAAGGGGCTCGGCCCTGACCTCGCCGACCGCCTCCCCGCGCTCCCA
>DAITAN010000098.1:0-7806 GCA_036824235.1 Gaiellaceae bacterium
ACTGTCCGGCGAAGGTGTTCAGGGTCTGGCCGTCCACGTTGCCGCTCGCATCCTGGCGGAGGCGGGCTCGGGCGAGGTGCTCGTGTCCGGCACCACGCGCGACCTCGCCGAGGGCGCTGCAGGGCTGACGTTCGACTCGCGCGGGCGACATCGCCTCAAGGGTCTTGAGCGGGACCACGAGTTGCTCGCCGCGGCATCATCCGCCGGGTAGAACGCCGATCAAGCAACGACCGGCGCCGTGCTGGAACGCTCAAGCCGGCGCGAAGAGGGTGAGCTCGGGCTCTCGCTCCCCTCGCAGCACGTCGAGGTCGACCTCGACGCACCGAATTCCGCGCGCTTCCGCGAGCGTGACCGCCTGCGGCTTGAACTGCTGGGCGGCCAGGACCCCGGCGCAGGCCGACATCGCCGGGTCGAAGCGGATGCGCTCGAGGTAGCGCGAGAGCTGCTCGACCGCGTCGATCGTGGCGACCCGCTTGATCTCGACGGCCAGCCACCCGTCGTCGGCATCGCGGCACATGAGGTCGACCGGCCCGATGTCGGTCGGCCACTCCCGACGCACCAGGCGCAGCCCTTCGCCGAGGACCTCGGGGGCAGCCGCGAGCTCGGCCTGGAGATGGAACTCGACTCCGTCCTTCTCGAGCGCGGCCGCCTCCCCCATCTCGTGCGAGACGTCGCTCAGGAGCTCGTGGATGCGGATCTCCAGCCGGTCCTCGGTCTTTCCCGCGCGCTTGCGAACGACGATCAGCTCGACCGGGTCGCCCTCCTCCTCGATCGTCGTTGGAGGCGTCATCCAGTTGAGCGGCTTGTATCCGCCCGCGTCCGCGTGCACGAGCACGGAGCCGTCCGACTTGAGCATCAGAAGCCGGTTCGACTCGGGGAGAAACGCGGTCAGGCGACCTGTGTAGGAGACCTCGCAGCGGGCGACGATGAGGCGCACGGGCCGGACCGTACCGGCCCTTTCGGACAGGTCGCGGAGGGACGACTGCGACGTGGACCGATGAGATTCAGGTAGCAAGTCCGTCTAACACTGAGAGCCGACTACCCCAGGGAGGATCTCGTGACCACGAACGCACGCACCGACATCTCGGTCTCGCAGCTGCGCAACGAGCTTGCCGGCGAGGTCGTCGCCCCCGACGACCCGGGCTACGACGACGCCCGCAAGGCATTCATGCCGTTCTACGACGAGCGCCGACCGGCGGTGATCGTCAGGCCGGCCGACGCGCGGGAGGTCGGTTTCGTCGTCTCCCTCGCACGTGAGAGCGGGCTCGAGCTCGCGATCCGCAGCGGCGGCCACAGCGGCGCGGGCCACAGCACCTCCGACGGAGGCATCCTCCTCGACCTTTCCCTGATGAAGGCGCTCGAGATCGACACGGCCAAGCGCGTTGCGTGGGCCGAAACGGGCCTGACCTCGGGCGAGGTCACGAGAGCGACTGCGGCTCACGGCCTCGCCGTCGGCTTCGGCGACACCGGCTCGGTCGGAATCGGCGGGCTGACGCTGGGCGGAGGCGTGGGCTATCTCGTCCGCAAACACGGGCTCACGATCGACGACCTGCTGGCCGCTGAGATCGTCACTGCCGACGGCCGGCTGCTCCGGGTCGACTCGGAACAGCACCCGGATCTCTTCTGGGCCATCCGCGGCGGGGGCGGCAACTTCGGCGTCGTGACGCGCTTCAAGTTCAGGCTGCACCCCGTCGAGACCGTGACCGGCGGCATGCTCATCCTGCCCGCCACGGCCGAGACGGTCGCCGGCTTCATGGCCGCAGCGGAGGCCGCGCCGGAAGAGGTGTCGACGATCGCCAACGTCATGACCGCGCCGCCGCTGCCCTTCATCCCGGAGGAGGTCCACGGCGAGATCGTCATCCTGGCCATGCTCGTCTATTCCGGGCCGCCCGAGGAGGGCGAGCAGGCGCTGGCGCCGTTCCGCGCGCTCGGAACCCCGCTTGCGGACATGGTGCGACCGATGCCCTATCCGGAGATCTATCCGCCCGACGACCCGGAGTACCGCCCGGTCGCCGCGGCGCGCACGATGTTCGTCGACACGATCGGGCAGGACGAAGCCGAGCTCATCCTCGAACGCCTCCGGGGATCGACCGCGATGATGGCGGCGACGCAGCTCCGGGCTCTGGGCGGCGCGATGGCCCGAGTGCCGGACGACGCCACGGCCTTCGCCCACCGGCAGAGCAAGATCATGGTGAACGTGGCCGCGATCTACGGGTCACCGGACGAGGCTTCTGTCCACGAGGAGTGGGTGGCGGAGCTCGCGGCTGCGCTACGGCAGAGCGACTCCGGCGCGTACGTCAACTTCGTCGGCGACGAAGGCGAGGAAGCCGTCCGCGCGGCCTACCCCGGGGAGACGTGGGATCGCCTGGCGGCGATCAAGCGCCGCTACGACCCGGGCAACCTGTTCCGGCTGAACCAGAACATCCCGCCCGCGGCCGAGAGCGCAGCCCGCTAGGCCCAGGGCAGCCCGTTCCAGTCCTTCGGCTGGCCGAGCTTCCAGCTCGGGAACGGGCCGTACGCCTCGGACGGCACGGTGGTCTCCGTCTCGACGCCCGCGCCGTGGCGGAGGGCGACTTCGGAGCGCGGGTAGACGATGCCCTTCTCGGGCCAGCCCTCGCGCGCGCCCGTCATGAAGACGAGGCAAGGCCCGTTGCCCGTCCCGACGAGGATGTGCTCGGTGTTGGGCGGGCAGTGCACGAAGTCCCATGCCTTCAGAGGTCTTTCCTTCCCTTCGATCAGGAGCAGGCACTCACCCGAGAGCACGAGAAAGTTCTCCTGGTTGGCCTCGCGGTGGTAGAGGCCGCTCGGCTCTCCGGGCCGCAACACGCCCAGGGTGAACCCGACCTGTGGGAAGGGCGCCTCGTCGCCCTCGAAGATGCACGCGTCCGAAAGGCCCTCGCTCGTCACCCACCTCGCTTCCCGGACGTTGACGACGAACCAGCCGCCGGTCACGGCCGTGAGCCCGGCCTCCTGCTTTTCCAGGCGTGCCTCTTCGACCACCCCTGCACTCTGCCCGAAGCTCCGTTCGGCCGTCTAGTACGGAGGCGGAGGCACGTCCCTCGGGCCGCGGGCAGAGAATGTGACGAGGAGCGTGACGACGAACAACACGCCGCCCGCGATCATGAGGATCAACCCGACGGTCGCGATGTCGATGCCGGCGAGCTCGGCCGTCACGGCGTAGCGAAGGATCGCTCCCAGGGCAATGAGGAAGAGCGAGGCTCCGAAGCTCCCGCGGGTCACGTGATCACCTCCGAGTCGGTTCCCGCCAGTATGCGGCCCCCTCGGGTTTCGTGAGGCGCCCGGAGAGGGCTCCTGGACTCCGCAGCCATCAGCCAGGCAGAGTTCGCGCACCTACAGATGGACTCCTGGACCGTCGCAACCATCGCACTCCTGCTGCTCGCATTCGCGGCGGTCTCCCACCGTCTCGAGCGGTCCTTCGTCACCGTCGCCATCTTCTTCACGTCGGCGGGCCTCGTCGCCGGCCCCGCTCTCGGGCTGCTCGACCTCGACCTCGGAGGCGAGCCGATCAAGCTCCTCGCCGAGGCCACGCTGACGCTCGTCCTCTTCGCCGACGCCTCCCGGATCTCGCTCCCCGCTCTCCGCCGCGAGTTCAGCGTCCCGGCGCGGCTTCTCGGCATCGGCCTCCCGCTCACGATCCTCGTGGGCACGCTCGCAGGCGCCGCGGTGCTTCCGGACGTGAGCTTGGTCGAGGCGCTCGTACTCGCCGTCATCCTTGCGTGCACGGACGCCGCCCTCGGCCAGTCGGTCGTGACGGACAGGCGCATCCCCTCACGGATTCGGCAGGGCCTGAACGTCGAGAGCGGGCTCAACGACG
The DNA here is from genome assembly GCA_036824235.1 of Gaiellaceae bacterium. Taxonomy (GTDB): domain Bacteria; phylum Actinomycetota; class Thermoleophilia; order Gaiellales; family Gaiellaceae; genus JAIBJN01. Next base: position 3,836 of record DAITAN010000098.1, read on the forward strand.
GTCTCTGCGTGCCGCTCTTTTTCATCGCGATCGCTATCGCCGAGGCGGAGGAAGGCTCGCTGTCATGGCGCGGCGCCTTCGAGCTCGTTGCCGAGGAGATCGGGTACGGGGTCGTCGGCGGCGTCGCGGCCGGTGCGCTCGGGGTAGTCGCGGTGCGGATGGCACAGCAGCGGGGTCTCGCCGACGCCCGCTGGCTCCAGATCCTCACCTTGGCGACGGCGCTCCTGGCGGCCGGGATCGCGCTCGGCCTCGGCGGAAGCATCTTCATCGCCGCCTTCGTCGGTGGATTCGTCTTCGGCGGGGCCCGCCGCGGCGCCGAGGGCGAGGTCGGCTATCTCGTCGACCAGGGCGGCGAGCTTCTGAACGCGATCACCTTCCTCGTGTTCGGAGCGGTGATCCTCGGCCCCGCGCTCGACGACCTCACCTGGGAGCTGGTGCTCTACGCGCTGCTCAGCCTGACCGTTGTCCGCATGCTCCCAGTCGCAGTGGCCACGCTTGGAACCCGGGCGAGGCCACCGACGACCGCCTTCCTCGGCTGGTTCGGGCCGCGCGGGCTGGCCTCGATCGTGTTCGGAGTCATCCTCCTCGAGGAGGCCGCGCTGCCCCATCAGGACACGCTCCTGCTCGCGGTGGTCGCGACCGTCGGGCTCTCGGTCTATCTCCACGGGCTCTCGGCGCTGCCTCTGACCGACCGCTATGTCCGCTGGTACGAGGCGCATCCACCCGAGCAGCGACCCGCGATGGAAAGCGTGCCCGCCCCGACACAGCGCTGGCGCTCGGAGGGAAGTTGACAGGGGCGGGCTCGCGCCCGCCCCTGTCTCGAGCTCGCTAGCAGTACGCCGGCGGCGTCCCCACCGGCTCGAAGCAGAGCGCGTGGCCCTGGTTCGAGTTGCCCTCGAGGAACGTGACGTCGTTCACCTCGTCCTCATGCGGGCCGTCGTACCTGAGGATGTAGAGCCCGTTCCGAAGGTCGACCACGTAGATGAGGCCGTCCTGGATGATCGGGTAGCTCCACATCACGACCTTCTCGTGCAGCCCGGTGTCCGGGTCGGACGAGAGACGCGGATCCTCGAGCATGACCTCGTCCAACGGCTCCGGGAAGTACTCGGCCAGCTGGAACGGGATCTCCGGGTTCTCGATGTCGATCGCCTGGAACCCACCCGAGTGCCACGTCGAGAACGCGATGTTCGGCGTCAGCGTCGGGTTGTGGGCCGAGTACGACGTCCGCGGCCGCGGCTCGTACACGTCGCAGAGGAACTCCTGGTTCTGCGGCAGCTTGTACTCCGACTCGACTGTCGGGCGCTGCGGGTCGGACACGTCGATCATCCGCGCCCAACCCCACGGACAGCCGTGGTCCGGCGCCGTGATCGTCCCGTACACCTCGTCGGAGACGTAGGCCCAGTCACGGCCCCAGAACTTGATCGCGCTGTGGGCCCCGGGCCCCGGCCACACCGGACGCGCCTCGTTCAGCGTCACCAGACGCCGGGCCGGATTCGGAAGGCCCGACGTGAAGTCGGAGACGTCGGCAATGCCGAACCCTCCGGTCAGGAGGGCGTAGAACGCCCTGGAGCCGTCATTGGTGACCGAGAGCGAGTGCAACCCGCCGGTCGGGATCTGGACGGGCGCCGGGGACGCGGGGAAGCGGCTGTACCCGTGCGTGCCGTTGAAGAGCACGACCGGCGCACCGCCGTCCGGTACCGCCGAGATGTCCCAGATCGTGAACGCGCTCCCCGCGCTGCCGCCGAACATGAGCGCCCGCTCGGGGTTCTTCGGGTCCTCCCAGAGGAAGAACTCGTGCGTGTTCATGTCCAGCTGGTACAGGAACTGCGGGTTGGACGCGTTCGCGCCCGAGATGTCGTAGAAGCGGAAGTTGTTGATGGACGGTGGCGTGCAGTGGTGGGCCGTGTCCCCACCGCAGTTCGTGTGGAGGACGATGAGCACGTTCTGCGACTTCCACACGCGCAGCTCGCGCGACGACTCGCCCACGTTCGCTTCGAACGGCGGCAGCATCTGCCGCACGAGCACCGGATTGGCCGGGTTGGAGACGTTGACGACCATCACGCCGGCGTTGTGCTCGTTGTTGTTGCTCCCGTCCGTGCGACTCCCGATGTACATGTAGTCGCCGTGGAGCGCGCCGGCGGCGTTCATCCCGCGGTTGATGAGTGGATTGTGGCCGACGAGCGTCAGCTTGGCGGGCGTGACCTTCTCGTCCGGCCGCTCGAACCCGATCGTGAACTCCTGCGTCTGCGGGTTCAGGTGCCCCGAGCGCAGGTACGTGCCGACCCTGTCGTCGTCCAGTCGCCAGATGATCAGGCCACGGCGGATGTCCGACTCGTAGATGCGGCCGTTGTACCAGTAGCTCGACCAGTCGCCACCGAGGATGAGCGACGTCGGCGAGAGCGGCGGAGGATCGGCGTAGGCGATCTCTTTCGCGTTCTTGACGTCCGAGAAGTCGACGACGCTGATCCCCGACTGGTAGTTGCCCGCGACGAGGACGTAGCGCGGCTTGCCGCTTTTGTTCCGCAGCGGGACGAGGTTGTAGTTGTGCCACGTGCAGTTCTCCGTCGCCGTCTGCGGCCGCGGATGCAGGAACGAGCCCGCCTGCTCGCCCGTGGACGAGTCGAAGAAGAAGATCGTCCGGTCGACGACGCTGCTCGTCGCCTGGCAGCGAGCCTGCGAGCCGCCGCCCGGCTCGTGCCCGAAGACGACGTACTTCGCGTCCCAGGTGAACGCGGCGGAGTGGCCGATCGTCACCCCTTCGACCATCTTGCTCCAGAGGACGACCGGATCCTCGATCGAGCCGCCGTCGTCGGCGTGCATGCTGAGGACGGTGACGCCGTCGTGGCCGGCGCACGCCGCCTTCATGGCGTCGCCGAGGATCACACCGGTGTCATGGCACGCGCGTCCCGTCGCCTCGCGGCGGAGGTAGGTCGCCGTGCCCGGTGCGGCGAGCGGGATCTTGACGATATCGATCCCCGGACACGCCTCGTTCGAGCCGCTGTTGTAGACGTAGAGGTTCCCGTTGGCGACGTCGGGCACGAGGGTCGCCGTGTGCGATCCGCAGCCGACCGGCGTCGAGGTCGCGTTGATCGCCACCGAGCCGAGCAGGTTCGGGTCGGCGGTGTTGGAGATGTCGAAGATGTGCAGGCCCTCGAAGCCCGTCGGCACGGGCTGCCCGTCGCAGCTCGCTCCCGCCGATGCCGGCGAGTTCCACGAGCGGATGAGCAGGTTCTCCCACACGAGGACGTCGCCCTGGTTGCCGGCCGAGGAGTTGCCGGGCGAGCACTGCTCGTAGTTGAGGACGATCTTCGGCCGCGACGGGAAGGTCACGTCGTGGATCACGAAGCCGTCATACGTGCCCTGGAAGGCCCTGTCCCCCCAGAAGGCAAGGTCGGAGTTGAAGACGTTCGATCCTGGTCCCGTCAGCGGGACGGCATTCTCCGACAGCGCGAGCGCCGTCATGTTGGGCGAAATCGCCCAGCCTTTGACGGCGTCGACGGGCGGCGGAGCGGCGGCAAGCGGGGCCGCGGTCAGCCCGACCGCAAGCGCCGCGAGCGCCAGGTACGCGCGCACGTTCATGTCCCTACCCCCAAGTTTCGTTGACCTGGCACGATCCCCATCCGATCGCAGGCCGCAGCGCGGGCAGTATTAACCCGACACTCTCCGTCGTCAAGGAGGCCCGCCGGGGGGCGCGGATCAGGTCTCGGTGGCTGGCTCGTCGGGCAGGGCGACCTCCATGCCCGCGGGGAGGATCGCCTCCCGCCGCCACCGGAGCACTTCACGGAAGATCGCCTGGATGATCCCGGCGACCGGGATGGCCGCGAGCGCGCCGAGGATGCCGACCAATTCGGCACCGATGAGGATGGCGATCAGCACCGTCAGCGGCGAGAGCTGCACCGTGCGGCCGTAGATGACGGGCTGGAGGATGTGGTTCTCGAGCTGCTGGTAGAGGACGAAGAAGGCGATCACGA
>DAITAN010000099.1:0-7795 GCA_036824235.1 Gaiellaceae bacterium
CATCGGCTCCTCGATCAGGTAGGCCTGGCGCGCGCCGGCACTGAGGGTGGCCTCTTCGACCGCGCGCTTCTCGACGCCGGTGACGCCGCTCGGGACGCAGACGACGACGCGCGGGTGCGCAAAGCGGTTGTGGTGGACCTTCTGGATGAAATGCCGGAGCATCTGCTCGGTCACGTCGAAGTCGGCGATGACACCGTCCTTCAGCGGCCGGATGGCGGAGATCGTCCCCGGTGTCCGCCCGAGCATCCGCTTGGCCTCGATCCCGACCGCGTGCACCTCGCCGGTGCGCTGGTCGATGGCGACCACGGACGGTTCGGAGAGCACAATTCCACGCCCGCGCACGTACACGAGGGTGTTCGCAGTCCCCAGGTCGACGGCCATCTCACGCCCGCCCATCCCGCTTAAGTAGCCCCATAAGCTCATGAAGAGTCAGGTGAGTGTAACGACAAGCCTGAGCGCGTCCATAGCGGCCACGTCCGGGGTCTGACCGCGGACGGCGCACAAAAGGCCAGCAATCTCGCGAAAAATCCCTCGGCGCCGGAGGCGCCTTGTCGTTGGAGCCATGTCGGGGTCTGACCCCGGACGTGGCTCTAGCCGACGTTGTAGGCGCCCGGAAAGCGGGCGGCGAGGTGTCCGACCAGAAGGGCTACCGGGAGGCCGACGACGTTGAGGTAGTCGCCTTCGATGCGCTCGACGAGGGCGGCGCCCCGGGCCTGGATGGCGTAGGCGCCGGCGCGGTTGCGCCACTCGTCCGCGGCGACGTAGCGGGCGATGTCGCGCGGGGTCAGGTCGCGGAACGTGACGCGCGTCTCGGCGTGGTCGACGACCTCCCAGCCCGGGGCGAGCAGGCACAGGCCCGAGAGCACGACGTGGGTCCGGCCGGCGAGGCGTGTGAGCATGTCGACGGCGTCTCCTTCCCCGGCCGGCTTGCCGAGGACGGCGTCGCCGAGGACGACCGTGGTGTCCACCCCGAGCACCGGGCGCTCGCCGGCATCCTCCGCGACCGAGCGCGCCTTCCCCTGGGCGTGCGCCCGCACCAGCTCCACGGGCCCGAGCCCACCCTCGTCCCGCTCCTCGTACCTCGGCGCAACGACGTCGAACGGAATGTCGAGCTGCTCGAGGATCGCCCGACGCTGCGGCGATGTCGACGCGAGAAGAAGAGGGAGGGCCGGCGGCGCGCTCAGGCCGTCACACGAGCTCGCCGTCGGAGAACCACAGCGCGATCTCGCGCTCCGCCGACTCGAGCGAGTCCGAGCCATGAACGAGATTGTCCGGCATGGCAAGCGCGAGGTCTCCGCGGATCGTCCCCGGGGCCGAGTCGACGGGGTTCGTCGATCCCATCGTCGTCCGCACGACCTTCACGGCCGACTCGCCCTCGAGGACCAGCGCGAGCGTCGGCGACGACGTGATGAACTCGACCAGCTCGCCGAAGAACGGCTTCTCGCGATGCTCGTCGTAGTGCTCGCCCGCCAGGCCCTCGTCTACGTGGACGAGCTTCGCGGCGCGCACCGCGAGGCCGCGCTGCTCGAAGCGGGCCAGGATCTCACCCGCGAGCCGACGCTGCATCGCGTCGGGCTTGATCAGGACGAGTGTGCGTTCCGCCATCGCTGCTCCTCCTCGCGGATCCGCCGCAGCCGCGCCTCGTCAGGCTCGGCGCGCTTCCTCGCCTTCCAGAAGATCCAGCTCACGTACCCCAGCACGAACCAGGGGATGATCATCGCGAAGAGCGCGATGATCGACAGGATCAGCGATCCGCCGCTCTCGGGAGCGTGCATCTGGGCGAGCACCTGCACGCCCTCAGATTAACCAGAAAGATTCTCTACGGCGCGCGGCGACTCGACCGGCGTCTCGCAGAACGGGCAGATCTGCCAGAGCGGCTCGAGCGGCGCCTTGCAGCGCCGGCAGGAGTCCTTCAGCTTGGTCGTGCAGACGGGGCACGCGAGGAAGTTCGCCTCGATCGCGGCGCGGCAGACGGGACAGCGCTCGACCGAGTCGAGGTTCTCCTCCATCGCTTTGATCTCGAGCTCGCGCTCGCGCACGTCCTCGAGGTACTCGGGCGGCCGGAACAGCATGTAGATGAGCGGGCCGACGAACGGCGGGAAGATCCCGAGCGCGACGGCCATCGCCAGGAGCCAGGGATCCTCGATCCGGCGCCGCGCGTCCTTGTAGACCCAGTACGCCGAGGCCAGCCAGAACACGACCAGGAAGAACAGCGTGACGTTGCGGATGACGAGCCACTCCTCCGAGTCGAAGAAGTCGCCGACGAAGTCCAGCGGATTCCCGTCGTCCTCGGTCGTGGTCGTCGTCTGCGCGAGGAGTATCTGCATCTGCGTCACAACAGGATCTTCCCAACGAACCACCCGGCGCCAAACGCGATCGCCACGATCGTGAAGAGCACGATCGCCGCGAGCGCGAAGACGCTCAGCCGCTCGCCGACGCTTGCCATGGTAGACACGAAGGGCGGACGGAGGCGAGATCCAGGAGCAGATAGAGGGATCCGGTGACGAGGACGGCGCCCTCCGGCCCGGCGATCTCGCGCGCGCGCGCGAGGGCGGCCTCCGGCCCTGGGACGACCTCGACCTCGTCGAAGAACTCGCGGCCGAGCCCTGCGAGCTCCTCCGCGGGAAGCGTGCGCGGGCTCGACGAGTCGGTCGCGACCAGCCGCCGGCCGAGGGCCGAGAGCGCGGCCAGCATCCCGGCCGCGTCCTTGTCCTGGAGGATCGAGACCACGATGACCCAGTCGGCGCGCGGCGCGCGCGCGAGCAGATAGCCGACGCCGGCGAGGTTATGCGCGCCGTCCCAGAGCTCGAGCGGCGCCTCGCTGACGATCTCCAGCCGCCCGGGAACGTGGACGCGCTCGAGCGGCGCCGGGTCGACCGTTCGACCCAGGAAGGTCTCCGCCGCTGCATGTGCGAGCGCGGCGCTCGACCCCGACACGACCGTCACGCCCGAAGCCCCCGCGGCCCGAGCCGCCGCCTCCCACTCCGGCTCTCCGAGGACGACGAGGGCTCCCGGCGGAACGACGGCGAGCTTCTCGGCGGCGATCGCCTCGCGGGTCGCGCCGAGCACCTCCACGTGCTCGAGGGCGACGTTGGTGAGGACGACGACCTCCGCGCCGAGCACGTTGGTCGCGTCGTGGCGACCGCCGAGGCCCGCCTCGACGACGGCGACGTCGACTCCGGCCGCCGCGAACTCCGACAGCGCCGCCGCCGTCAGTGCCTCGAACTGGGTCGCCTTGACCGCCTCCGCCTCGGCGTGCACACGGCCGAGCGCCGTCTCGAGGTCGGCCTCCTCGCCCTTGACCCGAACGCGCTCGGCCCAGGAGACAACGTGAGGCGAGGTGTAGGCGCCCACCCGGAGCCCCTCCGCGGCCAGGAGCGCCTCGGCCATCCGTGTCGTGGTCGTCTTGCCGTTCGTGCCGACGACGTGGATCGCGCGAAGCCCGAGCTGGGGGTTGCCGAGCCGGGTCAGGAGCTCCCGCATCCGCCCCAGCCCGAACTCCTCGGGCCAAGGGCTCAGCGACTCGAGCCAGTCGAGGTGGGTGTCAGCCGCCGAGCGCATCGAGCTCGCGCCGGTATCGCTCGAGCTTCTCGCGCTCGCCCTCGACCACATCGGCCGGGGCGTTCGCGACGAAGTTCTCGTTGGACAGCATGGCCTCGGAGCGGGCGACTTCCTTCTGCAGCCGCGCGAGCTCGTCGTCGCGGCTCCCGTTGACCGGCAACTTCTCGGGCTGGACGACGATGTCGAAGACACGCTTTGCGTCGCCCTCGAGCTCGACGACGACGCCGCTCCGCCGGGCGATGACCGCGGCCGTGCGCACGCGCTCGAGCGCGTCCAGATCGGAGGCGAAGCGCTCGTCGGGCTCCGGCCAGGGAGTCACGATCAGCCGGCTCTCGCGCTCGGGTAGCTGCGACCAGATCTCCTCGGTCACGTGCGGCATGACGGGATGCAGGAGCTTCAGGAGTCGCTCGAGCGCGGCGAGGGCGGTGGCCGCGGCGTCCGGGTCGTCCTCGTAGAGACGCGGCTTCGCCGCCTCCGCGTACCAGTCGCAGAAGTCGTCGAAGGTGAGGCTGAAAAGCGCCTTCACGCCGGCGGAGAAGTCAAAGCGGCTCCACGCGTCCTCGACCTCGGCCCGGGTCGCGTCGAGGCGTGCCAGGATCCACCGCTCCTCCAGCGACTGCGGGCGCGCCTCCGGGACGGCGCCGGCCGTGTTGGCGAGGATGAGCCGCGAGACGTTCCAGAGCTTGACCGCAAGCTTGCGCCCCTCGACGATCGCGCCCTCCGAGAAACGGACGTCCTGCGTCGAGGACATCTTCAGGAGCCCGTAACGCGTCGCGTCCGCGCCGTGCTCCGCGATCAGCTCGAGTGGGTCGATACCCGTCCCGAGGCTCTTCGACATCCGCCGCCCGTCGGGTGCGAGCACGGTCGAGTGGATGATCACGTCCGTGAACGGGACGTCGCCCATGAGCTCGAGCCCCGACCAGATCATGCGGTTGACCCAGAGCCTGATGATCTCGCGCGCCGTCGAGTCGACGTCGCCCGGGTAGTAGCGGCGGAGATCGCCGGTCTCCTCGGGCCAACCGAGCGTCGCGAACGGCCAGAGCGCCGACGAGAACCACGTGTCGAGGACGTCGGGGTCGCGCACGAGCCCGCCCGACCTGCACTCGGCACAGGCCTCCGGCGGCGGCCATGCACACGAGGCGTGGCCGTCCGGGCAGTACCAGATGGGCAGCTGGTGGCCCCACCAGAGCTGCCGTGAGATGTTCCAGTCGGGGATCTCCTCGAGGGAGCGAATCGCGAACTGGTGCTGCGACTCGGGGTGGTAGCGGACGCGCCGTTCGCGCAGCGCTTCGAGTGCCGGCTTGCGCGGCTCCTCCATCGCGCACCACCACTGGAGCGAGACGAGCGGCTCGATGCGGGTGTGGCAGCGCTCGCACGTGCCGACGTTGTGGCGGTAGTTCTCCTGCTTCTCGAGCTGGTCGTGCTCGCGGAGCCAGGCGACCACCGCCTTGTCGGCCTCAGCCTGATCGAGCCCGCCGAGGTCGCCGGCCTGCTCGTTCATCCGCCCGTCGGGCCCGATGACGGTGAGGGTCTCCAGCTCGTGGCGCCGGCCGATCTCGAAGTCGGTCGGGTCGTGCCCCGGCGTGATCTTGAGCGCGCCCGTCCCGAACTCGGGGTCGACGAGCTCGTCCGCGATCACGGGCACGCGGCGCTCGACGTACGGAACGACGACCTCCTTGCCGACGGCGTCGCGGTAGCGCACGTCGTCCGGGTGCACGGCCACCGCCACGTCGGCCAGGATCGTCGCCGGCCGCACGGTGGCGACCGTGATCGACCCGGAGCCATCCGTGAACGGGTATCGCGCGTAGGTCAGCCGGTCGTCCATCGGCTCGTGGACGACCTCGAGGTCGGAGATGGCGGTCTCGTGGAAGGGGCACCAGTTGACGATGCGGTTCGCGCGATAGATCCAGCCGCGCCCCCAGAGGTGCACGAAGAAGCGCATGACGGCCTCGATGTAGGCGTCGTCCATGGTGAAGCGCTCGCGCTCGTAGTCGAGCGAGGCGCCGAGGCGGCGGTACTGGCCCATGATCGTGCGGCCCGTCTCCTCGAGGTGGCGCCACACCCTCTCGACGAAGGCCTCCCGTCCGATCTCCTTGCGGGACGTGCCCTCGCGGACGAGCTGCTTCTCGACCACGTTCTGCGTCGAGATCCCCGCGTGGTCGTAGCCGGGCTGCCAGAGCGTGTCGAAGCCGCGCATGCGATGCCAGCGGACGAGCACGTCCTGGAGCGAGCCGTTGAGCGCGTGGCCCATGTGGAGCGCGCCCGTCACGTTGGGCGGCGGGACGCAGATCACGAACGTCTCGTCCCGGCGCGCGCCGGCGCCCGCCCGGTAGTGGCCCTCCTCCTCCCAGGTGCGCTGCCAGTGCTCCTCGAGGTCCGCGGCAGAGTACGTCTGCTCCATCGCCACGATTGTACGGCGGTGCCCGCTGGGCTCAGCCGAGGGCCGAGCGGATCGCGGCGACGAGCTCGTCGTGATCGAACGGCTTCTGGAAGAAGGCGACGGCGCCGGTCTGGTCCAGCGACTCCTTCTCCAGGGAGAGGTCGCGCGCGGTGATGATGATCACCGGGATCCCCTCGAGCGCCGGCATCGCCTTCATGCGCTCCATGACGACGCGCCCGTCACCCGCCGGCAGGCCGAGATCGAGGAGGATCAGGTCGGGCTCCTCCTTGCGCGCGGCGTTCACCGCGGCGATGGCGTCGCCGGCAAAGACGGCCTCGAAGCCCTCGTTCTTGAGCCGGTGCCCGAGCAGGCGGCGGATGTCCTGGTCGTCGTCCACGATGAGGATCTTGGCTTCGGCCATCGCGCTCGGGCAGACTTGTAGCATGGAAGCAGGTCGACGGTGAGCCAAATCACGCAGGATCCCCTCGCCGCGGGGCGTGAGGCGATAGCCCGCTTGGACTGGGTCGTGGGCTACGAGCTCCTCCGCACGGCGGACGAAACCATGGAGCTCGAGCCCGAGGATCTCATGCTGCTCGGCGAGGCGGCCATGTGGAACGGCCAGATGGAGTTGATCCATCCGTACTTCGAGCGGGCCTACCGCGGCTACCTCCAGCAGGGGAACACGCTACGGGCGGCGTACGTCGCCACCTGGATCGCCCACGGCCTGAAGAACGACCTCCAGTATTCGGTCGCAAACGGGTGGATGAGCCGTGCGAAGCGACTCCTCGACCTCGAGGAGGAGGGGCCCGAGCACGGCTACTGGTCGCTGCAGAAAAGCCTCGTCGAGCTCGGAGAGCACAACTTCGCGGAGTCGCTCGCCCTCGCCAAGCAGGCCGAGGAGCTGGGACGGCGCTTCGGCGACCGCAACCTCGAGATCCGCGCGCTCCAGCGCCAGGGAAACGTGCTCATCGAGCAAGGCGAGGTCGCCGAGGGCAAGCTGCTCCTGGACGAGGCGAGCACGGCCGCGCTGGCAGGCGAGCTCGACCCGTTCTCGACGCTCGTCGTCTACTGCAACACGATCGGCGCCTGCCGCGACGTCGCTGACTTCGAGAGCGCCGGCGAGTGGGCCGAGCGCGCGAGCGACTTCTGCGAGGCGGGCTCGATGAACGCCTTCCCGGGCATGTGCCGCGTGAACCACGCCGAGGTGATGAAGTTCAAGGGCCGCCTGTCCGAGGCGCAAGAGCTCGCCGACAAGGCGGGCGAGGAGCTGCGCGTCTGGAACCCGCGCATCGCGGGCGCCGCCTTCTACGAGCTCGGCGAAGTCAGGCTCAGGCTTGGCGAGCTGGCGCAGGCCGAGCAGGCCTTCCGGGAGGCCGACGAGCTCGGACGGACACCCGAGCCCGGGCTCTCCCTCCTACGCCTCGAGCAGGGGAACGCCAAGGGCGCATTCGCGTCGATCCGAAGAGCGGCCGGTGACGAGTCGCTCAACCTCCCGGCCCAGGCTCGCCTCCTTCCGGCCGCCGTCCAGATCGCCGTCGCCGCGGGCGAGGCCGACAAGGCCGCGGGGTATGCGGAACGGCTCGGCTCGATCGCCAACGTCTACGAGACGTCGGCGCTCAGGGCGTCGGCCGCGTTCGCCCGCGGGCAGGTCGCGCTGGGCCGCGGCGAAGCTGACTCAGCGTTCCACGAGTTTCGCGACGCGCGGATGATCTGGGACTCGAACGGCGCGACGTACGACGTCGCGCGTGCACGCGAGCAGCTCGGCAGAGCCCTGCGCGACGGGGGCGACGAGGACGCCGCCGTCTGGGAGCTCCAAGCCGCCGCCGCACGCTTCGAGCGCCTCGGCGCGGCCCG
>DAITAN010000498.1:0-1539 GCA_036824235.1 Gaiellaceae bacterium
CCGTGATCTTCTCGTTGGCGTCCACCAGCGCTGCGCCGAACGAGCGGAAGATCGCGCCGCAGGTATCTACCGAGTCGGCGGTCGTGCCGAGGCCGATGCCGAACGGGAACCCGGCCTTCTGGCAGGCTTCCGCGGCCTTGATGAACGTGTCGAGCGTCCAGCCGTCGGCCTTGGGCAGGGCGCCGTCGGTCATGTCGGCGCCGACGATCGTGTGGCCCAGCTCGGGGGCGGCGCCGGTGGCCCCGCGATAGATCCGGCCGCCGATGACGATCCCGCCGCCCACGCCGGTGCCGACCGTGATCATCACGAGCGAGTTGGCGAGGAGGTTGAAGTCGTCGTCGTAGGCCTCGGCGAGGGCGGCCACGGTCGCGTCGTTGTCGACGAACGTGGGGATCCCCAGGCGCTCGGTGAGCTGTTCGCGGAGCGGGACGCCCTGGAGCGGGATGTTGACCGAGGTGCGGGCCGTGCCGGTTGCGAAGTCGATGACGCTGGGGACGCCGAGGCCGACCGCGGAGGCGGGCCCGGCGTCCTCGATCGCCTCGACGAGCTGGTCCACGAGCGCCTCGCTGGAGGACTGCTCGGTGGGGCGCAGAACGGGATCGGAGAGCTCGCCGTCTTCGAGGACGGCCACGGAGACCTTGGTGCCTCCGACGTCGACGCCAATGAGGCGATCGCCCATATGCACCGCACGTTAGCTGACGCTGTACCGTGCGCCCGTGGCCGCCGACGACCTCCTCGTGGAGCGCCTGCGGGCGGGTGACGAGGAGACCTTCATGGACCTCGTGACGCGCTGGTCGCCGTCGATGCTGCGGGTGGCGCGGATGTACGTGCCCAGCCAGGCCGTGGCCGAGGACGTCGTGCAGGAGACGTGGCTCGGCGTGCTCAACGGGATCGACCGCTTCGAGGGCCGCTCCTCGCTGCGCACCTGGGTCTTCAGCATCCTCGTGAACCGGGCGCGGACGCGCGGCGAGCGCGAGCGGCGCACCGTCCCCTTCGCGTCGCTGGCCGGCGAGGACGGCGATGGGGACTACGCCGCGGTCGACCCGGGGCGCTTCGAGTCGGCGGGCGCCTGGGCGGCGCCGCCGGTGCGCTGGTGGGAGGAGCCCGAGCGGGCGCTGTCGTCGAACGAGGCCGTCGACCGGATCCAGTCCGAGATCGCGAAGCTGCCCGAGATGCAGCGGCTCGTCATCACCATGCGCGACGTCGACGGCCTGAGCTCCGAGGAGGTGCGTAGCGCTTTGGACATCTCGGAGACCAATCAGAGAGTGCTCCTGCACCGCGGGCGAGCGAAGGTGCGGGCCGCGCTCGAGGACTACTACGCCAATGCCTGATCTGCTCAGCCGCTTCCGCCGCCGCCGGCAACCGCCCGGGATGACCTGCCGCGAGCTCGTCGAGCTCGTCACCGACTACCTCGAGGGAGCGCTGTCGCCGGCGGATCGCGCGCGCTTGGAGGCGCACGTCGACCCGTGCGACGACTGCCGCGCCTACCTGCGGCAGATGAGCGAGACCCTGACCCTGCTGGGCACGCTGCCGGCCGAC
>DAITAN010000499.1:0-1532 GCA_036824235.1 Gaiellaceae bacterium
GTCGTCCTCGGCGAGCCGCGGCCGCGCGTCGGGTGGGTCCCGCAGCGCCCGGCCCAGTACGGCCGCCTGACGCCGCGTGAGAACCTCGAGCTCTTCGCCCGGCTCGAAGGAGTGCCCGACCCGGCGGACGCGGCGGCACGCCTCGTCGAGATCGTCGAGCTGCCCGACGACGGCCGACTCACCTCGGAGCTCTCCCTCGGGAACCAGCAGCGCCTCAACCTCGGGGTCGCGCTCCTCGGCGACCCGAACGTCCTGCTCCTCGACGAGCCGACCTCGTCGCTCGACCCGCGCCAGCGGCGCCGCTTCTGGGAGCTGGCCCGTGCCGTGCGCGACCGGGGCGGCGCGGTCGTCTTCGTCACGCAGAACCTCGAGGAGCTCCAGCGCTTCGCCGACCGCGTCGTCGTCCTCCTCGACGGGCGGGTCGTCTTCGACGGGTCGGCCGAGGAGTACGCTCGCTCGCCGGAGGCCGACGTCTTCGCGTGACCGCCGTCCGCCTGCTCCTCACCAAGGACCTGCGGGTGCTCCGCCGCTCGCCGGCGCTGCTCGCGGCGCTCGTGCTTTATCCGCTCCTCGTCGCGCTGCTCGTCGGCCTCGTCGTGCGCTTCGCCTCCGACCAGCCGCGCGTGGCGTTCGTCGACCTCGACGGGCTCCCGCAGGCGTTGAACATCGCGGGCGAGCGGTTCGACGTGGAGACCGTCATCGAGCAGGTCAACGACAAGGCCGAGCTCGTGCCGATGTCCGAGGAGGAGGCGGAGCGTCAGCTCGAGACGGGAGAGGTGACGGCGGCGATCGTCGTTCCGCGCGGATTCGCCTCCAAGCTGCGCGGCATGGTCGAGAGCCCGGTGCTCGTGCTGCGGACCGGTCGCGGCGGCCTGGCCAGCCGCTTCGAGCTCCAGACGGAAGCGCTCGTCTTCCGCCTCAACCGCCTGCTTCAGGAGGCTTACATCGAGGCGAACCTCAAGTACGTGACGCTCCTCGTCGAGGGCGGCGAGGCGGATTTCCTCGGCGAGGAGTTCGACGTCGTCGGGCTCGAGGAAGCGGGCCGCCTGCTCGAGCAGCTGCGCGGCCGCACGGACGACCCCGAGGCGCTCGAGGAGATCGAGGAGCTCGCGACGTTCGTGCGCGAGGCGCGCCTGGCGCTCGAGCAGACCGACGAGACGCTTCGCGCCACCGCCAACCCCATCGAGCTGAGGACCGACCGCGAGGCCGGGCGCACCTGGCTCCTCGGCGCGCAGCTGCAGGCCTACGCGCTCGCGCTCACCCTCTCGTTCGTTTGCGTGCTCCTGGCCGCGGGCGCGATCGCGGCCGAGCGGGACGAGAACGTCGTCGGCCGGCTCGTCCGCGGGCTCGTCCGCCTGCGCGAGCTCGTCACCGCGAAGGTGCTGCTCGGCGCGACCATCGCCCTTGCGCTCGGGCTCGTGCTCGCGATCGTTTTCGGAGTGGCGGCCGAGATCGCCGGGGTCGACGGCGGCCAGCCGTGGAGCCGCCTGCCGCTGCTTGCGCTCGGCCTCTTCCTCGCGGGTGCGGCCTTC
>DAITAN010000100.1:0-7726 GCA_036824235.1 Gaiellaceae bacterium
CCGAGGATCTCGCTGGCGCGCGCGAGGACGTCGAGCTTGCGCTGCCGGTCGGCGGCCTCGCCGGCTGCCGAGCGCTGCGCGGCCAGGAGGCGCTCGCGCTCCTCGCCTGCGTGCGTGCGCTCGCTGACGTCGATGAGGAATCCCTGGACGTAGAGTGGCCGGCCGTCGTCGTCGCGCACGGTGACGGCCTCGTCTCTGACCCAGACGACGCGCCCGTCGCGCGAGAGCATCCGGTACTCGGAGCGCAGCGGCGTCGTGGAGGCGGAAGCCTGAGCGATCTCGTCGGTCACCCGATCCCTGTCCTCGGGGTGGACGAGTTGGAAGAAGAGATCGGGCTGGGCGAGCCATTCGCCGGCCGAGTAGCCGAGCAGCGACGAGACCTGCGGACTCACGTAAAGCGACTCGCCGCGCTCACCGAGAGGGTGGACGTACGTGACGGCGGGGAGGTGGTCGGTCAGGGCGCGGTACTTGGCCTCGATCTCGCGCCGCCGGGCGTCGATCCGCCGCGGCTCGCCGACATCCGCGGCGACCAGGATCGCTCCGGGCGCCTCGTCGTTGTGGTGCCCGAGGGGCGTGACGGTGAGCGAGACGGCGATCTCCTCGCCGCCCTTGCGCCGGTGCGTCGCCGTCGGGACGTCGAGCCGCTCGGCCGCGTGGATGGCCACGAGGGCGGGCGCGACGACGTCCTCTCCGCCGAGGATCGCAAGCTGGCTGCCGACCGCCTCGCCGGCGCCGTAGCCGTAGATCTCCTCGGCGCCCCGGCTCCAGCTGACGATCGTCCCCTCTGCGTCGACTGCGACGATCGCCTCCGAGCTGGATTCCCGCACGGCGGCGAGCTCCCGCTCGAGGTGCGCCCGGGCTCCCGCCGTCTGGCGTCGAGTCGTCGACAGCCAGCCGGCGAGAGCACCGACCGCGAGCCACGCGGGTAGTCCGATCAGAGGCGGGAGCGTGTCCTCGGTGACGAAGAAATAATGAAATCCCCAGCCCGCCCCGGCGACTGCGAGCCCGCTCCAGATGCCGCCCACGGAGCCGGCCAGCGCGGCGATGAGGATGCCCGCGGCGACCGCGATTCCGGGACGGCGGTCGACCCAGTCGCTCGGAACGTAGAGGGCGGCCTCCAGGGTGACCCCGATCACGATCGCGGCCACGCGGCGCGTTTGCGCGGAGGGGCTGGCCGCAGCCCTCTTCAGGGCTTCTATCCGTGGCACGCGTGAGTGGTTCGGCTCTGCCGTGTCGGCTCCTTCCCCCACGGGCAGACTGCCGGTTCGAGGCCTCGACGGCATCACCCATTCGAGTTAGGCCGCGCTCACCATGTCAGGAGGCAATGCCGATCTAGTGGATGCGGCAATTTCCCTCCATAACCCACGTTTCGCGCAGATTCAGTCGTGGCCCCAGAGAAGACCCGCACCCTCGCAGAGATTCCATGGCTCAGCCTCCTGCCGCCCGAGCAGCGTGTCGGGCTCGAGTCGGCTCACCACGATCCCGACTCCGAGGAGTGGGATGCGCTCGTGGCGGGCGACCGCGCCCTCGAGGGCGAGTTCGCCGGTCCGAGCAGCCTTTCGCGGGTCCTGAAGCCGCTCGTAGCCGCGGGCGCGATCGCCGCGTTGCTGCTGGCAGTCGACGCACCGAGCGTCCCCGAACCGCGGACCGGCGGCGGCGGTTCGAGTGCGAGCGCGTCGGGGACCGTCACGGTCTCTGTCCCTGTCTCCGCACCCTCGGTTCCCGAAGAGAACCGTGTCGTCCTCGCGGCTCGTTCCCCGCTAGAGGTGGCGGGCACGACGGCCTCCCGAGGTAAGAACCGCAAGCCGCGCGCTCCCCGAGGCGGTGCCCCCGCCGCGCCTTCGACGCCGCCTCCGGCCACCGGCGAGCCCGAGCCTCCGCCTCTGGCTTCCGCCACCCTGCCGGTCGTCGGCGACGTCAGGGTGCCGGCGCCCAAGGTCGAGCTGCCCGGTGTGGAGCTGCCTCAGCTCCCGCAGCTTCCCCATCTGCAGCTCCCCCAGCTCCCGCAGCTTCCCCCGCTCCTTCCTCCGAGTCAGCAATAGCCGGAAAGGGAGGAGGCGGTCTATGAAGACCGCCTCCGTTGTGGGGAGAGTGGGCGGCCGGGATAACCGCCCTGGATCACGTCTGACAGAGCGCTTGCGGCCAAGCTTGCTCGAGCGTGATCCTCTTTCCAAGGAAGCCGCACCGGCAGGAAACTTGCGCCCCCTTTTGACCTGTTTCGACCCGCTAGCGCGGAAGCTGTCGCTCTAGGGGAGGTCGATCTTCGGC
Source organism: Gaiellaceae bacterium (assembly GCA_036824235.1). GTDB lineage: Bacteria > Actinomycetota > Thermoleophilia > Gaiellales > Gaiellaceae > JAIBJN01. The sequence goes on from DAITAN010000100.1 coordinate 2,269, forward strand.
ACCTTGACGTCCACCACCGGCTTGAGCGCGTCGGTGAGGGGTGCCGTGACCTGGCCCACCAGGTCGTTCGCCCGCCGCTCGAGCTCCTCGACGAGGGGGGCAGTCGGAAGCGACGACGTGGCCTGGTTGAGCGTCGTCTCGAGGTCGGCGGGCTGCTGCGCCGAAGGCTTGGCGGCCGGAGCGCGTGCGGGCTTCGGAGCCGTAGCGCCGACGGGCGGCTTCGCAGCCGGCTCGATCTGGACGGCCGGAGCGACCGGGTGGTCGAATACGGGCTCGGCGACGGGTGCGCCGGCGGCAGGCGTGGAGGCCGGCTCGGAGGCGGGCTGTGCCACGTCGCCGGAGACGCCGAGGCCGATTGCCAGGGCCGCGACCGTGGAGGCGGCGACGCCGGCGGCCTTGGCGCCGGAGCCGATGCCGAGGATGGACTTGAGCGCCGAGGCGATCGAGGCGAAGTCGAACGCGAAGGCACCCGCGCGCCGCTTGCTCGGGATCGTCTGGTGCTCGAGGCGCTGGGCGAGCGAGCGCCGTGCGCGGAAGATCAGTGTCTCGACCGCCGAGCCCGTGAGATTGAGCTGCTGGGCGATCTCGCGGTAGGAGCAGCCGCGCCACTCGCGGAGGATGATCGCCCGGCGCTGAAGGTCGGGCATGTCGTCGAGTGCCTCTTCGAGCCCGACGAGCTCCTCGCGCGCGCCGTCGTACCCCGGAGCAACCTCCTGCAGGACCTGCGGGTCGCTCAGGACCTCATGGTCGCGACCGCGACCGCGCGTGCGTACGCGACAGCGGCACGCGTTCTGCGCGATAGTGAAGAGCCAGTTCGCCTCCAGGCGCGGGACGACTCCGCGCTCGAGAGCGCGCAGGACGAGCAGGAACGTCGTCTGCGTCGCATCTTCCGCCTCTTCGCGGTTGCCGAGCTTGTACAGGCAGTAGCCGTACACCCGGTCGTAGTACCGCTCGTAGAGAGATGCCGTGGTGGCGGAGGGGGAAGACCGGTCGCCCGAACGCTCGGCTGGAGCGAGTGCTCGTGCAACGGAAGCGGCCTCCAACAGTGCTGGGGCTGTCTCGGCGCTCATTGCGTTCTCACGGAATGTAGGTCACGTATTGCCTCGGGACAAGTAGTTCAAACCCACACAAGCTCGAATCCCCCGAATGCCCCGGCTGCCGGACGAAGGCCCCGCTGCCGTTCCGCGGGCCGGGGGGCGCAGGGAAGTCGCGTCGCGGGATTGCCGCGCGCCGCGCCCGAATCCACGATGACGGCATGGCGCAGACCATCCTCCTCGTCGACGACCACCGCAGCGTCCGCGCTGCGGTCAAGACGGTCCTCGAGCGCGCCGGGCATGCCGTGCTCGAGGCACCGAGCGGTGAGCGCGCCGTCGAGATCGCCAAAGGTCATCCCGGGCCGATCGACCTGCTGCTGGCCGACGTGGTCATGCCGGGCATGGACGGCTTCGAAGTTGCCCGTAACGTCCGTGCCCTCCGGCCGCGGGCGCAGGTGCTGTTCATGTCCGGCCACCTCGGGAACGCCTACGCCGAGGCCATGGCCAAGGGCACGGGCGCGTTCCTCCCCAAGCCCTTTGCCGCAGCCGACCTGAGGCAGGCCCTGGACGAGGTCTCCGCCATCCAGGAGCCCCGTCCGCCGCCCGATCCGGCGGCAGGCACCTCTCACCCGTCCGAGTGATTCTCCTGAAACCTGCGCAAGTTTCGGGCCGCCGCGGACCCCTTAGGCATACACACCGCGACAGGAGGTTCGAAATGACCGCAGGTTTGGACAGTCCAGAGCAGGTTTCCGAACGGTTCGGCGAGCGCCGAAGCCGCGGATTGACCTGTGTCGTCGCCGACGACCACCCGGTCGTCCTCGAGGCAGTCTGCGCCCTGCTCGAGAGCCGTGGAGTCACCGTGCTGGCCCGCGCCCGTGACGGTGAGTCCGCCCTCGCGCTCATCGCCGAGCAGCAGCCGCCGGTCGCTCTCGTCGACCTCCGGCTCCCCGGCATGAGCGGCTCGGAGGCTGCCCGCGAGGCCCAGCGCCTCTCGCCCGACACTGCGGTCATCGTCTACACGGGGCAGAGCGACGTCGCGTGCATGACGGAGGTCCTGGACGCGGGCGCGAAGGGCTTTGTCCTCAAGGACGCCCCGCTCGAGGACCTGATGCGGGCCATCGACATGGTGGCCGCCGGAGGCGTGTACGTCGACCCGGCCCTCGCCGGCGTCTTCATCGACTCCAAGGGCACCGGCAGGCTCACCCCGCGCGAGCGCGAGGTGCTCCGCCTCGCCGCCGACGGTCTCTCGAGCGAGAAGATCGGCGAGCGGCTGTTCCTGTCCCCTCAGACCGTCCGCGGCCACGTGGGCAACGCCATGGGCAAGCTCCAGGCGCACACCCGCACGCAGGCTGTGGCGACCGCTCTGCGCGAGCGGCTCATCGCCTAGGGAGACGATGATGGCCGCGTCGATTCCTTCGCTTGGGGAGCGCCTCAGGTGGGCCGGGGGAGGCCACGGGGACGGACGGGAAGCCGCCGAGCGCGCCGGCATGGCGCGCGCGGGCTTCTACCTCCTCGCCGTGGGCGGTGTCCTCGCACTCGTCTCGCTTGCGCTGCCGACGAACGAGCCGAGGAACGTCACCGCCATCTTCGTCACCGCGATCGTCGCGCTGGCGCTCTCCCTCGTCCCGCTCATCGGCTTCGACCGGCTCCCGGTCGTCGCCTTCGAGTTCCTCGCCTCGGCGGGGACGCTGCTCGTCAGCTCCGCCCTCTGGTTCGGCGGCAGTGACGGCTACGAGCTCTTCTACTTCTGGGTCGCGCTCTACGCGGCGTATTTCCTCCGCCCGCAGAGGGTCGTGAGCCAGGTCGCGTTCATGGTCTCGTGCTACGGGCTCGTCGAGTTCGCCGGCCCCGGCCAGGGCGTCACCCCGGTGCACTGGCTGGTCGCGGCGGGAACATTGTTCGTCGCGGCCGGTCTCGTGATGCTGCTGAAGGCGAACCTCGTCGGCAGCATCGAGCGCCTGGAGGCGCTCATCGAAGCCTCGCCGCTCGCGAGCATCGAGCTCGACGCCGACGGACGCGTCCGCGGCTGGAACGGCGCGGCCGAGAGGCTCCTCGGCTGGCGCTTCGACGAGGTCGTCGGCCGGCGGTTGCCGGTCGAGACCGACGAGGACCATGCGCTCCTGGCCGACATGGTCAGGTCCGGCCCCTCGTACATCGACCATCAGCTCACCTGCACGCGCAGGAGCGGCGAGACCTTCGACGCGGCGCTGCACACGGCGCCGGTCGGCAACGGCATCGGGGTCGGCGGAGGACACATCGTGCTCCTGGCCGACACGACGGCCCGCAAGGAGCTCGACCAGCGGCTCGCGCACGCGAGCAAGATGGAGTCGATCGGCCGGCTGGCGGGCGGGATCGCGCACGACTTCAACAACCTCCTGCTCGTCATGCGCAGCCACGCCAGCCTGCTGCGCGAGCGCCTGGGCGAGATCGTCGCCACCGAGCTCGACGAGGTCGAGCGCGCGGCGGACGACGCCGGCCGGCTCGTTCGCCAGCTCCTGGCGTTCAGTCGTAACCGCGACGTCGAGCCGACCATCCTCGACGCCGACGTGGTCCTCGCGCGCGTCGAATCGATGCTCCGACCGCTGATGCACGAGGAAATCGAGCTCGTGCGGACGCCGAGTGTCGTACCTCCAACGGCGCTGGCCGACCCGACGCAGGTCGAGCTCATCGTCGTCAACCTGGCGCTCAACGCCCGCGACGCCTTGCCCGAGGGCGGAACGATCACCGTCGGCACCGAGGTCGTCGAGCGCGACGGCGAGCACTGGGTCGCACTGCGCGTGGCCGATACCGGCACGGGCATGGACGATGCGACGCAGGCGCGCATCTTCGAGCCGTTCTTCACCACGAAGGACGAGGCGGTCGGCACCGGGCTCGGGCTCTTCATCGTCAACGAGCTGGTCGACCACGCGGGCGGCGCGATCGAGATGTCGAGCGCACCCGGGCGGGGAACGACGTTCAGCGTCTACCTGCCGTACATCGAGCACATCGTCGACGACGCGCTCGTGCCGGTCCCGGCCGAGCCGGAGCTCGACGAAGCGACCCTCGCCACCGGCATGGAGACCGTGCTGATCGCCGACGACGAGGACGACGTCCGGGAGTCGATCCGCCACGCGCTCGAGCACTACGGCTATACCGTTCTGACCGCCGGCGACCCGACGACGGCGCTCTTGCTCGCCCAGGACAACGCGGACGATCTCGACCTCGTGCTCACCGACCTGGTGATGCCCGACATGAACGGACGCGAGCTCGGCCGCCGGCTGGCGGCGATCGCCCCCGACCTCCCCGTCATCTACATGTCCGGGCAGTCCGACGGCTCCCAGCTCGAGGACCACGAGATCCTGTTTCTCGCCAAGCCCTTCTCGCCCCCTGCGCTCGCGTCCAAGATCCGCGAGGCCCTCAGGGGCGCGAAGGAGACCGCGGTGAGGAGGTGAGCGCGGTGGAGACCCCTCTCACCAGCCGGCTGCTCGAGCGACCCGTTCCCGAAAGCGTGCCGCTCGAAGGGCACACGTGCGAGATCGACGTGATCGGCCCGCTCCTGCGGGCCAGCGCGACCGCCGACGTGGACGGCGGAAGGCACGTGAACCGCGTCGGTCGGTACGCCGGCCTTACGGCGAAGGCGCTCGGCCTCGAGTGGGCTCGGTGCAACGAGCTGGCGAGCTCCTGCCGGCTCCACGACATCGGCAAGCTCGGGGTTCCGAACCGCATCCTGCTCAAGCCGGCCGCCCTCACCCCGGGCGAGCGGCGCATCGTGCAGCAGCACGCCACGATCGGCTATCGGATTCTCACCGGCTCCGGCTCGGAGCTCCTCGACCTGGCGGCGACGATCGCGCTGACCCACCACGAGCGCTTCGACGGAGGCGGCTACCCGCACGAGCTCGCCGGCGAGGAGATCCCGCTCGCCGGGCGCATCGCCGCGGTCGCAGACGTCTACGACGCGCTCACGAGCCGCCGCGTGTACCGAGACGCGTTGCCCTCGCGCGAGGCCGTGGACCTCATGCGCTCCGCGTCCGGCTCGCAGTTCGATCCCGTTGTGCTCGAGGCCTTCCTGCACGCGGTTGGTTCGAGCGCGAGGAACTGAAGCAAAGGGACCGGCTTTCCCCACATTCGGGGGATTCGCCGCCAGGAACCCGCCTCGCGAACGTCCTTCCTGGCGTACACGAAACGGAAGGACTTCGGAGCGAGACAGTCCGGGCGTCCTTCCGCCAAGGAGGTACGCAATGAACGGGATTCGCATTCTGATCGCACTGGCAGCCGTCGCACTGGCCGCAGTCGTGGCCGCTGCCCCCGCTTCTCCTCAGTCCCTGAGCATCGGCTCGCCGCTGCTCGGTGATGACGGAGTCGGCGTGAACCTGCCGGACCTCGGCGGTGGAGGCTCCGGTGGCGGCTCCGGCGGCTCGGGTGGCGGCTCGGGTGGCGGCTCGGGC
>DAITAN010000101.1:0-7693 GCA_036824235.1 Gaiellaceae bacterium
ACAACGAGAAGCGCATGCTCCAGGAGGCCGTCGACGCCCTGTTCGACAACGGGCGGCGCGGCCGCGCGGTCACCGGCCCGGGCAACCGGCCGCTGAAGTCGCTCTCGGACATGCTCAAGGGGAAGCAGGGCCGCTTCCGCCAGAACCTGCTCGGCAAGCGCGTCGACTACTCCGGACGGTCTGTGATCGTCTCGGGCCCGACGCTCAAGCTCCACCAGTGCGGCCTGCCCAAGCTGATGGCGCTCGAGCTCTTCAAGCCGTTCATCATGAGCCGGCTCGTCGAGCGCAAGTCCGTCCAGAACATCAAGGCAGCCAAGAAGTACGTCGAGTCGATGGTCCCGGAGGTCTGGGACGTCCTCGAGGAGGTCATCGCCGAGCATCCGGTGCTGCTCAACCGCGCGCCGACGCTCCACCGCCTGGGGATCCAGGCGTTCGAGCCCGTTCTCGTCGAGGGCAAGGCGATCCAGATCCACCCGCTCGTCTGCCACGCCTTCAACGCGGACTTCGACGGCGACCAGATGGCCGTGCACCTCCCGCTCTCCGCGGAGGCGCAGGCCGAGGCGCGCATCCTCATGCTCTCGGCGAACAACATCCTCTCGCCGGCGCACGGGAGGCCGCTCTCGACGCCTTCGCAGGACATGGTGCTCGGCGGCTACTACCTCACGTACTGCAGCCACGACCTGCCGTCGATGACGGCCGAGGACTTCGACCCGCGGCCACGCTGCTTCGGGTCCGAGGAGGAGGTCATCCTCGCCCTCGACAACCATCAGGAGCGGGTCGGGCTCCAGGATCCGATCGAGTACCGCCGCGGCGGCGAGCGCCTGCTCACCACGGCCGGTCGTGTGATCTTCAACGAGGAGGTCGCACGCTCGATCGCCCGCGCGCTGCCCGGCGTCGATCCGACGACGGTCGAGTTCATCAACCGCACGCTCGGCAAGAAGGAGACGAACGACTTCGTCACCAGCCTCGTCGACGTCTACGGCGCGGCCGCCATCTCGGTGCTCCTGGACACGATCAAGGAGCTCGGGTTCCACTACGCGACCCAGGCCGGGATCACGATCTCGAAGAACGACATCGTCATCCCGCCCGAGAAGGGGAAGATCCTCGAGGAATACGAGGACCGCGTCCAGAAGATCGAGACGCAGTTCGAGCGCGGCCTCATCACCGAGGAGGAGCGCCACGAGTCGATCGTCAACATCTGGACCGAGGCAACGGACACGGTCGCCGAGGCGATGGAGAAGAACCTCCTCGAGCTGAACCCCATCTTCATGATGGCCAACTCGGGCGCGCGTGGCTCCTTCAAGCAGATCCGCCAGCTGGCGGGCATGCGCGGTCTCATGGCCAACCCGAAGGGCGAGATCATGGAGCTGCCGATCAAGGCCAACTTCATGGAGGGCCTCTCGGTGCTCGAGTACTTCATCTCGACCCACGGGGCACGCAAGGGCCTCGCCGACACGGCGCTCCGCACGGCCGACTCCGGCTACCTGACCCGCCGGCTCGTCGACGTCTCGCAGGACGTGATCATCCGTGACGAGGACTGCGGGAGCGACGAGTCCGTCGAGTTGCCGATCTACGTGCCCGAGGGCCTGAATCGCTCGCTCGCGGGCCGCGTCGCCGCGGCCGACGTGCGCAAGCCGCTCAAGGACGGGAAGCCCGGCAAGACCGTGCTCCTGGCCAAGGGCGACGAGATCACCTTCCCGCGGCTGCGCGATCTGGCAGCCGAGCTGGAGGAGCTGGCCGACGACTTCACAGTCCCGGTCCGGAGCATCGTCAAGTGCCGCAGCGAGCACGGTGTTTGCCGCGCCTGCTACGGGACGTTCCTGGCCACCGGCCACATGGCCGAGATCGGCGACGCGGTCGGCATCATCGCGGCGCAGTCGATCGGCGAGCCGGGCACGCAGCTGACCATGCGGACGTTCCACACAGGCGGTGTCGCAGGCGCCGACATCACGCACGGCCTCCCGCGCGTCGTCGAGATCTTCGAGGCGCGCAACCCGAAGGGCGCCGCCACGCTTGCGCAGGTCGGCGGGCGTGTCGACATCGAGGACACCGACCGCGGCCCCAAGGTGACCGTGTATCCCGACGGCGTTGACGAGGACGGCGAGCCGCTGGCTGCGAAGGACTACCAGCTGCCGCGCCGCACGCGGCTCCTGGTCTCCAAGGGCGACGTGGTCGAGCCGGGCGACCCGCTCCACGAGGGCTCGCTCGCTCCGACCGAGCTGCTCGCGCTGCACTCCAAGTCGGGCAAGGGCTCGACGCCCACGGAGCTCTACCTCGTGGGCGAGGTGCAGAACGTCTACAAGTCACAGGGCGTGGACATCCACGACAAGCACATCGAGCTGATCGTCCGCCAGATGCTCAAGAAGGTTCGGGTCGAGAACGCCGGCGACACGGACCTCCTGCCGGGCCAGCTCGTGGACAAGCCCGTCCTCGAGCGGGAGAACCTGCGCGTCAAGGCCGCGAAGAAGGAGCAGGCGACGTTCGAGCCGCTCATCCTCGGCATCACCAAGGCCTCCTTGGCGACGGAGTCGTTCCTCTCGGCCGCCTCCTTCCAGGAGACGACGAAGGTGCTCACCGACGCTTCGATCGAGGGCAAGATCGACCGGCTCCTCGGGCTGAAGGAGAACGTGATCATCGGCAAGCTGATCCCGGCCGCCACGGGGCTCAAGAAGTACCGCGGCGTCGACATCGCTCCGAGCGAGAAGATCCCCGCGTCCGCCTACGCGCGGCCGGAGACCGAGGAGCAGCTGCTCGCTGCGCTCGAGGAGATCGGCTCGGACGGCGAGAGCCTCCTCGACATGTCGTTCGGGGCCGACGCGGAGACCAACGGCGAGAAGCGCTCGACGCTCGAGGCCGAAGAGGTTCCCGAGGTCGACTCGCCGCTCGACGAAGAGAGCTAGAAAGCGTTCCAACAGCAGTGGCTCAGAGGGCGCCGAAAGGCGCCCTCTGCTTATGCTGGGATCCCGTGACCGCGTTGCTCTGGCAGGCCGGCGACGGAGGCAGCGAGATCTGCGTGCTCGAGCGCGCCGGCCGGGGCTCGCGCCTGCGCGGCACCGTCCTGACCCACGAGGCGAAGAAGCCGATCGAGCTCCGGTACGCCGTGACGGTCGACGCCGCCTGGGCGACGACGGACGTCGAGGTAGCGGTCTCCTTTGCCGGGGGCGAGCCGCACGAGCTCGTGGAGCTTGGCGCGTTGTGGTCGGGAAAGGAGCGCCCGCCCGAGTTCGAGGACTGCGTCGACGTCGATCTCAGCTTCACGCCGTCCACGAACACGCTGCCGATCCGCCGACTCAGGCTCGAGGTCGGCGAGGAGGCCGAGATCGCCGTCGCCTGGCTCGTCTGGCCCGAGTTGCGCGTTCGGCGCGTCCTCCAGCGCTACGCCCGGCTTGCGGAGGACCGCTACCGCTACACGCAGGCGGATTTCCAGGCCGAGCTGCACGTCGACGAGCAGGGTCTCGTGCTCGAGTACGAGGGGCTCTGGAAAGCCGTTGCCCTCGCCTAGTCCAGGAGGGGTCGACGAGATGCTGGGCTGTGTCGCCGGGCCGCGCTGCTCGCCCCGAGGACTGCGTCCTCAGTCGCGCCAGTAGCTCATTCGCTACGGACGCTCCCTGCGTCCTTGCCTCGGAACGATCATCGCACCCCGGCGACGAGCATCATCCCGCCAACCCTCCTGTCATTTTTCGCGCTCTTTGCGAGGACTTCTCCGGGCATCCCTCAAAAGGGGGATCGCAGTCCGCGCACGCCGAGGCGTAGACTGGCCTCCGGCACGGCGAGAGGGCGCCGAGACCTTGGCCGCAAGGCGAGGCGGCAGTTATCCACAACATCCACAGCGAGGTGGGGAGTACCGTGAGTGGTCCCGATGATTCCAAGCGTGCGCACGCACAGGAGCAGGTGAATCAGACGCCTCCGGGGCACTTTCTGTCCGACCAGCTGGAGTCCGACTGCGCCCGGTTCCTCGAGGACGTCCGCACGCTCGTCAGGCGCCGCGAGCAGGATCTCGCGCGCGCCGGCGCCCGCCTCTAGTCCCGGTTCTTCCGCTCCGCTAGGAGGCGGTCGACCCGTCCGCCTTGTGCACCTGGCCCTTGCCGCCTTCCTTGGCGCGATACAGGGCTTCGTCGGAGCGCTCGAAGAGCGAGATCGCGTCGTCCTCCGGCCGTAGCTCGGCGATGCCCGCGGAGACGCGGACGTTCTCGGCCGGGCCGGCCGCGCCCGAGCCGATGGCGAATTGGATCCGCTGGTAGAGCTGCTCCGCGTCCCGCGCGCCGGCCTCCGGGAGGATGACGGCGAACTCATCGCCACCGACCCGGCAGGCGATGTCGGCCGACCGCACGGCCGAGAGCAGCCGCTCCGCGACCGCTGCGAGCACCGCATCGCCCCCGAGGTGGCCCAGGCGGTCGTTCGTCTCCTTGAAGTCGTCGACGTCGAGGATCACGAGCGCGAGGCGTCGTTCATACCGCTGCGCCCGCGCCGTCTCCCGCGCGAGCGTCTCGTGGAAGTACCGGCGGTTGTGCAATGAGGTGAGCCCGTCCACGTCGGCGAGCTGGCGCGCGAGGCGGAACTTCTGGGCGTTGCGGATCGCGGGCGCGCTCGTGCGGGCGAGCTCCTCCAGAGACCCGATCACCCCGTCCTCCGGCACCTGGTCGGTGCCGCGCCAGAAGACGGCCAGCGTGCCGATCACGCCCACGTTGTCCTCGCGCAGGGGGACAGAGACTCCGCCGCTGATGAGCGCCCCGTTCTCGTCGTCGTCCGCCTCGTCCTCGGGGTCGTAGCGGTAGCTGATGCGCACGGCTCGTGCTCCGCCCGACGGCGACGTCGTCACGGGCTGGCGAGACGCCTCCCTCGCCGTCATGCCGAAAGTGGCCACGAGCGGCTCGTCCTCCTGCTGGCGCACCACGGCCATGGCGGCGTCGACGCCGGCCGTATCTGTTGCGGCGGTGAGCGTGCGCTCGAGCACCGAGTCCAGGTCGATCGTGGCCGCGATCTCCGCGAGCCTTCGCGAGCGCCTCGTCTCCTCCCGCGCGTCGACGAGCGCGAGCGACGCCTCGTCGGGCACCGCCCGCAGCGTCGGGCCGGTTGGGCCTGGAGCGGCCTTCGGCGCTTCCTGCTTCCCGCGCCGGACGACATAGGTCAAGAGTGCGACGGATGCGGCCAGCGCGAGCACGGCCGCGCCGATGGCGAAGCCGACGGCGATCCAGGTGGCGGTATCGGCGAGTGGCATTGCGCGTGGGTCCCACGTGTGCCGCAGTCGCGGGCCGCATCATGACGATATGTCGCGGGATCCGCGAGTCACAATCCCCCAAAGTCCAGGCTTCAAAGCCTGGCGGCAAGGGCTTTCAAGCTGCTACCATGCCGCGAGGTTCGGCATGGGCCTAGCCCCGTGTCGGCCTTTTTGTTGCGTCTGGAAGCCGTCCAGACACACCTCCGAGATTCGAAGGATTCAGCCGCGTGCCAACCGTGAACCAGCTCGTGCGGAAGGGTCGCAAGACCCCTCCGACAAAGGTGAAGACACCCGCCCTCCGTGGCGCCCCGCAGAAGCGGGGGGTGTGCACGCGCGTGTACACGACGACGCCCAAGAAGCCGAACTCCGCGCTGCGCAAGGTCGCGCGCGTGCGCCTGACCAACCAGATGGAGGTTGGCGCGTACATCCCGGGCGAGGGTCACAATCTTCAGGAGCACTCGGTCGTCCTCATCCGCGGCGGTCGCGTCAAGGACCTGCCGGGCTTCCGCTACAAGGTGATCCGCGCGGCGCTCGACGCCGGCGGTGTCGCAGAGCGGCGCCAGGGGCGCTCCAAGTACGGCGCCAAGAAGGGCTCGTAATGCCGCGCCGTGCTGAGATTCCCGTCCGCGAGCTCGTCGCCGACCCGCTGTACAGCTCGAAGCTCGTCTCGCAGATCGTCAACAAGGTCATGGTCCGCGGCAAGAAGGCCACGGCCGAGCAGATCGTCTACTCCGCCCTGGAGAAGGTCGGCGAGCGGACCGGCAAGCCGCCGGTCGAGGTGCTCGAGCAGGCGGTCAAGACCGTGACCCCCGTGCTCGAGGTGCGCTCACGCCGCGTCGGCGGCGCGAACTACCAGGTGCCCGTCGAGGTGCCGCAGCGCCGCGCCCGCACGCTCGCCGTGCGCTGGATCGTCAGCTATGCGCGCGAGCGCCGCGAGAAGCACATGGACGAGAAGCTCGCCAACGAGATCATGGACGCGCTCAACCAGCAGGGCGGCGCGTTCAAGCGCAAGGACGACCTCTACCGAATGGCGCAGGCCAACAAGGCCTTCGCCCACTACAGGTGGTAGCCGTGAGCACCGTGAAGACAAGCGGGAAGGTCGGCCTCGACCAGGTCCGCAACATCGGGATCATGGCCCACATCGACGCCGGCAAGACGACGACGACCGAGCGGATCCTCTACTACACGGGCCGCACCCACAAGATGGGCGAGGTGCACGAGGGCGCGGCCGTCATGGACTGGATGGCGCAGGAGCAGGAGCGCGGCATCACGATCACGTCTGCCGCCACGACGGCGTTCTGGCGCGACTTTCGCATCAACATTATCGATACGCCCGGGCACGTGGACTTTACAGTCGAGGTGGAGCGCAGCCTGCGCGTCCTCGACGGCGCGATCGCCGTCTTCGACTCCGTCGCAGGCGTCGAGCCGCAGTCCGAGACGGTCTGGCGCCAGGCCGACCGCTACCGCGTCCCGCGCATCGCCTTCATCAACAAGATGGACCGCACCGGAGCGGACTTCTTCGCCTCCGTGCAGTCCATGATCGACCGGCTCGGAGCCCACCCGGTCCCGGTGCAGCTCCCGATCGGCCAGGAGGAGCACTTCCGAGGGGTCGTCGACATCGTCGAGATGTCCGGCACCGTCTGGGAGGACGACCTCGGCACGAAGGTGTCGACGATCGACGTCCCCGAGGAGCTTCGCGAACAGGCCGCTGCGTACCACCACCAGCTCATCGACGCCGTCGCAGAGCACGACGAGGAGCTGCTCGAGACCTATCTGACGGACGAGGACGCGGTCACGCCCGAGATGATCCGCCGCGCGCTGCGCAAGGCGACTCTCGTGATCGCCGTCACGCCCGTCTTCCTCGGCTCCGCCTTCAAGAACAAGGGCGTGCAGCCGCTGCTCGACGCCGTCATCGACTATCTCCCGAGCCCGCTCGACGTCCCCCCGATCCACGGCGTCGACCCGCGCACGGGCCACGAGCTCTCGCGCCGCCCCTCCGAGGACGAGCCGTTCTCGGCGCTGGCGTTCAAGGTCATGAGCGATCCCTACGTCGGCAAGCTGACCTACTTCCGGGTCTACTCGGGCAAGGTCAACGCCGGCGACCGGGTGCTCAACGTCACGACGGGCAAGACCGAGCGCGTCGGCCGCCTGCTCCAGATGCACGCGAACCACCGCGAGGAGCGCGAGGAGATCGGCGCCGGCGAGATCGTCGCAGCCGTCGGCCTCAAGGCCACGACGACCGGCGACACGCTCGCGATCGACACCGCGCCGATCCGGCTCGAGTCGATGGAGTTCCCCGACCCGGTCATCTCGGTCGCCATCGAGCCGAAGACGAAGGCCGACCAGGACAAGCTCGGCCAGGGCCTCGCACGGCTCGCCGAGGAGGATCCGACCTTCCGCGTCCGGACGGACGACGAGACCGGCCAGACCCTCATCGCCGGCATGGGCGAGCTCCACCTGGAGATCATCGTCGAC
>DAITAN010000500.1:0-1524 GCA_036824235.1 Gaiellaceae bacterium
ACGACGGCTCGTGGACCGAGTGGGGCAACCTCGTCGACGTGCCGATCGAGAAGGGCTCCTAGCCGGTTCTGAATCGGGTGTACCCTCGGCCCGTCAGCGAGCCGGGAGGTACACCCATGCTCCGAGAGTTCAAGGACTTCCTTCTCAAAGGCAACCTGATCGAGGTGGCGGTCGCGCTGGTCCTCGCGCTCGCCCTGACGGCCGTCGTGACCTCCCTGGTCGAGGATCTGATCACGCCGCTCATCGCCGCGCTCTTCGGCCAGCCCGACTTCGGCGGGCTCACGTTCGAGATCAACGACAGTGTCTTCCGCTACGGCGAGTTCCTGAACGCCTTGATCGCGTTCGTGCTCATCGGCGCGGTGCTGTTCTTCTTCGTGATCAAGCCGGTGAACATGCTCGAGGAGCGCCGGAAGAGGGGCGAGGATGCCACGACGCGCGAGTGCCCCGAGTGCCTCAGTGAGATCCCGGTCGCGGCGCGGCGTTGCGCCCACTGCACCTCCGTGGTGGGGGCGCCGAGCTGAGCGGCCCGCTCGCGGTCAACGCCGTCGACTACCACACCGCCGGTGAGCCATTCAGGATCGTCACCGGCGGGGTGCCCTCGTTGGAGGGCGCGACCATCCTGGCGAAGCGTCGCTTCGCTACGGAGCGGCTCGACCACGTTCGCCGGCTGCTCGTCTTCGAGCCGCGAGGCCATGCGGACATGTACGGGTGCTTCGTCACGGAGCCGGAGGACGAGGGGGCGGATCTCGGCGTGGTCTTCTTCCACAACGCCGGGTACTCGACGGCCTGCGGACACGGGACGATCGCGCTCGTCACCTGGGCGCTCGAGACGGGCATGCTGCCCACGGAGGAGCCGGAGACGCGCGTCGTCGTGGACGTGCCGTCGGGTCGGATCGAGACCGTGGCGCGCGTCGCGGACGGCAGCGTCGTCTCCGTCCGCTTCCGCAACGTCCCCTCGTACGTCGAAGCCGAGGCGCTGATCGCAGAAGGGCTGCGTGCCGACGTCGCGTTCGGTGGTGCGTTCTACGCCTCGGTGGCCTCGCCGCTCCCGGTGAGCCCGAAGAATCTCCCGGAGCTGATCGAGCTCGGGCGGGCCGTCAAGGCGCAGTTGGAAGGGCAGCGGTCGTTCGTCCATCCGGTCGAGCCAGAGCTCCGCGACATCTACGGCGTCATCTTCTGGGAGCGGATCGACTTCGGCCCGCCGCTGCGCCAGCGCAACGTGACCGTCTTCGCCGACGGCGAGGTCGACCGCTCGCCCTGCGGCAGCGGCACCTCGGCCCGCCTCGCGCTCCTCGAGCGCGCCGGCGAGCTTCCGCGCGGCACCGAGCTTCGCCACGAGAGCGTGATCGGGACGGAGTTCCGCGCCAGGGTCGTCGGCGACGCCGAGGTCGCCGGCCGCCCCGCCGTCGTCACCGAGGTCGAAGGCAGCGCCTCTCGCACGGGCGCGCACGAGTTCGTCCTCGAGTCCGGCGACCCTCTCGGCGAGGGCTTCCTGCTGCGCTAGCAACAGCCCGACGGATAGCA
>DAITAN010000501.1:0-1523 GCA_036824235.1 Gaiellaceae bacterium
TGGATGCGGCGCCAGTTGACCACGCGACCCCACTCGCCGAGTCCGGGAAGCTGCGTCACCCAGCGGAAGTGCCCGCCGACCTCGGCCTCCGCGTCGACGAGGTGGACGCGACGGAACCCGCGCTTGCCGAGGACGATCGCGCACTCCATCCCCGCCGGCCCGGCGCCGACCACGAGCACGTCCTTGTCGACGTTGGCTGCGGCCTCGAACCGCTCGGGGTGCCATCCACGGCGGTATTCCTCGCCCGCGGTCGCGTTTTGCGTGCAGCCCAGGTGGTGGCCCGACTCGCTCTTCGAGATGCACGTGTTGATCCCGATGCACTCCCGAATCTCGCCGTAACGGCCTTCCTCGACCTTCTTGGGCAGGAACGGATCGGCGATCGAGGGCCGCGCGGCGCCGATCAGGTCCCACACGCCGCTGGAGACGATCTCGGCCATCCGGTCGGGGTTCGTCAGCCGCGCGACGCCGACGATCGGCTTCGCTGTCGCCTCGCGCACGCGTCCGGTCCACTCGAGCTGGTAGCCCTCCTTGAAGAAGCGGGACGCGCCGGAGTCCTTCGACCACTCGGCGATCGAGCCGACGTTGACGTCCCAGAGGTCGACGAGGTGGTCGGCGGCGCGAACGAACTCGAGCCCTTCGTCGAGCTCGACTCCCGCCGGCCCCAGAGCCTCCACGCAGGTGCGCACCGCGATGGCGCAGTCGTCGCCGACCGCCTCCCTGACGGCTTCGATCGTCTCGAGCCAGAAGCGCGCGCGGTTCTCGAAGGAGCCGCCGTACTCGTCGGTCCGCCGGTTGTAGAACGGCGACAGGAACTGGAGCGGCAGGTAGCTGTGCCCGCCGTAGACGTAGACGATGTCGAACCCCGCCTCGCGTGAGCGGCTGGCCGCGCGCACCCAGTCCTCGCGGACGCGCGTGATGTCGGCGAGCTCCATCGCCTTGGGCACGAGATGCGGCTCGTAGTCGCTCGCGAGCTGGGACGGGGCCACCGAGGGGAGCCGCGACTGGCGGTTGATGGCATGCCCGCCGGTGTGGGTGAGCTCGATCCCCGCGAGGGCGCCGTGCTCGTGCACGCGCTCGCACATGACCGTCAGGTTCGCGAGATCGTCGTCGTCCCAGAGACGGGCGGAGACGTACGGAGCTTCGTCGGAGTCCCACGAGACGGGCGCGTACTCGGTGCAGACCGCCGCCCAGCCTCCCTCGGCCTTCATGGCGCGGAACCAGGCCTGGGAACCGGGCTTCTCCGTCCCGTAGCCGGTGCAGTGCGGCACGGCGTAGAAGCGATTTCGCAGCGTCTTCGGACCGATCTGGAGCGGCTCGAAGAGGACGTCATGGCGGGGATCGCGGGACATGCGCCTGGATAGGATCGCGGCTGTGGCGCAGACGGTCAAAGTGCGTACGGGTGGAAAGCTCGTCGCGGAGTGCCTCGAGGCCGCCGGCGCCGAGGTCGCGTTCGGCGTGCCCGGGATCCACGCGCTGGCCGTCTGGGACGGCCTGCGCACGAGCCCGGTGCGCGCGATCGGGCT
>DAITAN010000102.1:0-7686 GCA_036824235.1 Gaiellaceae bacterium
CGCCGAGCGTGGGCTTCCCGCAGCGCCGCAGGAGAGCTTCGTGCTCGCGCCGGCGCAGGTCGCCCAGGCGCGCGCGGAGGCGGGCGTCGCCCCGGGAAGGCTCGTCGTCGTTCGCTCCAAGGCAATCCCGGTCGGGCGCGCCTTCGACCCCGGGCCCGTGCCGATGACCTTCGGCCGCGCAGAGGACAACGTCGTGGCGCTCCCTGACGACGACTACGCCTCCGGCCACCATGCACGCGTCGAGAGCGGCCTCGACGGGACCTGGGTGATCGACCTCGGCTCGACGAACGGCACCTACGTGAACGGCGAGCGCGTCGACGGGCGGCGCCGTCTCCACGAGGGCGACCGCCTCCAGGTCGGCGACACGGAGCTGGAGTACGAGCGATGAGGTTGGGCGAAAGCGCGGGACGGACCGACGCGGGGCGCGTGCGCCGCCGCAACGAGGACAGCTTCGTCCTCGACCCGCCACTCTTCGCCGTCGCCGACGGAATGGGCGGCGCGCAGGCGGGGGAAGTTGCCTCGCGGCTCGCAGCGGCTGCATTCCGCGAGTACCACGACGCCGACCGCCTGGAGCCCGCCGAGCGGGTCGAGGCGATCATCCAGGAGGCCAACCGGCGGATCTACGAGCGCGCACGGACCGACTCCGAGGCCTCCGGGATGGGCACCACGGTCACCGCAGCGATCCTGACGAACGGCCGCGTCTCCATCGGCCACGTCGGGGACTCACGCGCCTATCGGGTCCGCGACGGCGAGCTGGAGCAGCTGACCGAAGACCACTCGCTCGTCGCCGACCTGATGCGGAGCGGGCGCCTCACGCCCGAGGAGGCCGACGCCCACCCGCAGCGCTCCGTGATCACCCGCGCGCTGGGAACCGACGCCGAGGTCGATGTCGACATGACCACCGTCGACGTGGAGCCGGGAGACCTCTTCCTCCTTTGCTCGGACGGACTGACGACGATGGTGCCCGAGGAGGACATCCTCAGGATCGCCCAGGAGTCCGGGTCGCTCGACGAGATCGCCCGGACCCTCGTCCGGGCGGCGAACTCCGGGGGAGGCGAGGACAACATCACGGTCGTCCTCTTCCGGGTCGAGGGCGACGAGGCGACTGAGGAGACCCTGGTCGCGGCCCCGGTCCCCGAGGCCGCGGAGGAGACGAACGAGCTCGAGGACACGCTTACCGACATGCCGCCCGTGCAGAAGGCGGAGCCGGCGGCCGAGGAGCCGCGGCCTCCACGGCGCAGGCGGTCGCACTGGGGCCGGCGGATCCTCTGGGGGACTCTCGGCCTGGCGTTCGTCGCCCTGATTCTCGGAGGTGCCCTGTTCGGCCTCTCCCGCGCGTACTTCGTCGGCGCCGACGAGGAGGGCAACGTCACCGTCTACCAGGGCGTGCCCTTCGACTTCAGCGAAGGCGTCGGGCTCTACCGCGAGCGCTACGTGAGCCGCCTCCAGGCGGCCCAGCTCTCGCCCGAGGAGCGCGCCGAGCTCTTCGACCACCAGCTCGTCTCGTACGAGCGCGCCCTCGCGCGCGTGGCCGTCTACGAGGCAGAGGCCGTCCCCTGATCCGCCGATGAGCCTCCGTACGCGGGAGCTCCTGAACCTCGTCATGGTCGGCCTCATGACGGCCGCGGGCTTCGCGTCCGTCTACATCGCGCGCCAGGACGTCGTCTCCACGGGCTCGCTGTCGTACGCGGTGTTCTTCGTCTTTCTGTTCGTCGTGGCGCACATCCTCCTGCGCGTCCGGCTACCCGAGGCGGATCCCTTCCTCCTCCCGCTTGGCGGCCTGCTGTGCGCCATCGGCGTCACCGAGATCTACCGGATCGACCCCGACCTCGCCTTCCGGCAGGGCCTCTGGGTGGTCGTGGGAGTGGCCGCGTTCGCGGGCATCATCCTCTTCCTCCGCGACTACCGCGAGCTCGACAACATCAAGTACGTCCTCGGCGTCTCGGCAATCGGCCTCCTCGTCCTGCCGGCCCTCCCGGGTATTGGCCGCACGATCAACGGGGCGACGCTGTGGGTCGACGTCGGGCCGATCGTCTTCCAGCCCGGCGAGCTCGCCAAGGTCCTGATCGTCATCTTCCTGGCCGGGTACCTGCGGGACAACAGGGAGATGCTCTCGTACGGCGCCGGCGGCGGGCACCTGCCGTCGCCCAAGCACCTCGGGCCGCTCCTGCTCATCTGGGGCGGCGCGATGCTCGTGCTCTTCCAGACGCGGGACCTGGGCGGCGCGCTCCTCTACTTCGCCATCTTCCTCGTCATGCTCTACACGGCGACTGCGCGCTGGTCGTTCGTGGCCGTGGGCATGGGCCTCTTCCTGGCGGGTGCGGTCGCGCTCTACCAGGTGATACCGCACGTCCAGACCCGCGTGCAGGGCTGGCTCGACCCCTGGAGCGACCCTCAGGGAGACACGTACCAGCTCGTGCAGTCGATCTACGCGATCTCGAGCGGCGGCGTGTTCGGCTCCGGGCTGGGGAACGGCGTCCTGCTCACGCCCGAGGGCAACCCCTACATCCCCTTCGTCGAGACCGACTTCATCTTCTCGGCGATCGCGCAGGAGCTCGGGCTTGCGGGCGCGGCCGCGGTCATCCTGCTCTACCTGCTCTTCGCCTTCCGCGGATTCCGCATCGCGATGCTCGCCGACGACGGGTTCTCGAAGCTGCTCGCCTCGGGCCTGACGGCCGCGATCGCCATCCAGGCGTTCATCATCATCGGCGGCGTCGTCGGGCTCATCCCGCTGACCGGGATCACGCTGCCGTTCGTCTCCTACGGGGGCTCGAGCATCGTCGCCAACTTCATCGTGCTCGCGCTGTTGCTGATGGTCTCGGACCGCGTCAACCGGGGTGAGCGCAGGTGAACCCGCAGATCCGCCGCCTGTTCTTCGTCTTCGCGTTCCTCTTCGTCGCGCTGATAGCGACCACGACGTACTGGCTCTGGCGCGCCCCCGACCTCGAGGCGCGGCAAGGGAATCCGTCCCTGGTGGTGCGCGAGCTCGAGGTGAAACGCGGGTTCATCTACGCAGCCAACGGGACGACCGTCCTCGCGCGGAACCGCCAGCGGAAGCTGGAGGACGGCCGCACCTGGTACGTCCGGCGCTACCCGCGGGGCCCGCTCACGGCGCACCCGGTGGGCTACTCGACGATCACGCGCTCGCGCACCGGCCTCGAGCAGTCGATGAACGACTTCCTCACCGGCTCGAACGCCAACCTGAGCACGATCATCGACACGACGCTGGACAAGCTCCAGGGACTCACGCGCGAGGGGAACAACATCGTCACGACGCTCAACATGAACGCTCAGCGGGCCGCCATGAACGGCCTGGCCGGGGACTGCGGGGCGGCCGTGGCCCTCGATCCCAGAACCGGTGCGGTCCTGGCGCTCGCTTCCTCGCCGTCGTTCCACCCGAACCTGGTCGAGGAGAACTTCGGCGCCATCGAGCGGATCACGGCGCCGTGCGAGCCCGCCGCGCCGCTGCTCGACCGCGCGACTGCCGGCCGCTTCGTCCCGGGCTCGACGTTCAAGGTCATCACGGCCGCAGCGGCGCTCGACACGGGCCAGTTCACGCCGGAAAGCGAGTTCGACGACCCCGGGTTCTGCACGCTCTTCGGCCAGCGCGTGACGAACTTCTCCGATCAGGGCGAGCTGAACGCGTTCGGCCGCGTGACGCTCGCGGAGTCGCTCGAGAACTCGATCAACTCCGTCTTCTGCAACCTCGGCAAGGAGCTCGGCGCGGGGACCGTCCTCGAGTACGCCGAGCGCTTCGGCTTCTACGACCGGCCGCCGATCGAGCTCCCCTCCAACGAGGTCTTGATCAGCGGCCTCTACCGCAACGGGCGCCTCTACAAGCCGGACGACCCGTCCGAGGTGGATCCCGGGCGGCTCGCCTTCGGCCAGGAGCGGCTGATCGTGACGCCGCTTCAGATGGCGCTCGTCGCCGCGGGCGTGGCCAACGACGGCGTCGTCATGGAACCGAGGCTCGTGGAGCGCATCACGTCGCCCGACGGCGACGTCATCGAGCGGTTCGGCCCGGAGGAGTGGAAGACCGCGATCAAGCCGAGCACAGCAGCCGAGCTGACCGCCATGATGACGCTGGTGGTCGAATCGGGCACGGGCACGGCTGCCCAGATTTCCGGCGTGTCCGTCGCCGGCAAGACCGGTACCGCCGAGACCGGCGTGTCCGGCCGCAACAACACCTGGTTCATCGCCTTCGCGCCCGCGGATGCCCCGAGAGTCGCGGTGGCCGTCGCACTCACCGACCAGTCGGGCACAGGCGGCGTGACCGCGGCGCCCATAGCCAAGGAGATCATCGAAGCGGTGTTGGGGAGGAACACCTAACCTCTGTCGAAGTTCCAACAGCCATGGCCGGCCTCTCGGACACCCTGATCAACACGCTCTTCGACGGCCGCTACCGGATCCTGCGCAAGCTCGGCTCCGGCGGCATGGCCAACGTCTATCTGGCCGAGGACGAGGAGCTCGGGCGCCGCGTTGCGATCAAGATTCTCAACGAGCGCTACGCGGGCGACGACCTCTTCATCGAGCGCTTCCGCCGTGAGGCCAAGTCGGCGGCCGGGCTCTCGCACCCGAACATCGTCTCCATCTACGACCGCGGCGAGGCCGAGGGGACGTACTACATCGCCATGGAGGTGATCGAGGGCCGCAGTCTCAAGGAGCTGATCATGACCCACGGCGCGCTCCCGGTCCACACGGCGATCGGGTACGCCAAGCAGCTGCTCGAGGCCCTGCGCTTCGCGCACCGCCACGGGATCATCCACCGCGACATCAAGCCGCACAACGTGCTCGTCTCGGCCGACCAGCAGGTGAAGGCGAACGAGCCGCGGCTGAAGGTGACGGACTTCGGGATCGCGCGGCACGGCGCCTCGCAGATGACCGAGGCGGGCTCGATCATGGGCACCGCGCAGTACCTCTCGCCCGAGCAGGCGCGGGGCGCGCCGGTGACGGCCGCATCGGACCTCTACTCAGCCGGCGTCGTCCTCTACGAGATGCTGACGGGCAAGGTGCCGTTCACCGGCGACTCGGCGATCGAGATCGCGATGAAGCACGTGAACGAGCTGCCGAAGCCGCCCTCGAGCCTGCGCCCCGAGATCCCGCCGGAGCTCGACCAGATCGTCCTACGCGCCCTGGCCAAGGACCCGGAGGACCGCTACCAGACCGCCGAGGAATTCATCGAGGACCTCGAGCGCGTCGAGGCGGGGCTGCCCATCTCGCGCTCGACGGCCACCGCAGCGACGGCCATCCTCGCCGGAGCAGCCGTCGGGGATGCGACCGAGCTGCTCTCCGAGAGCCCGACCCGCGTCGCCGCCCCACCGCCGACACCTCCCCAGCGACGACCCCCGACCTACCCCCCGGCCAGCCCGTACGACGAGCCTCCGCGGCGGAAGAAACGCTGGGTCCCCTGGCTGCTCGTCGCCCTCCTGCTGGCGGCGGCGCTTCTCGCCGGATGGTGGGTGTACAACCAGATTCAGGACCAGCTCGAGGCGGCCGAGCCGGTCGGCGTGCCGAACGTGGTGGGGATCGAGCGAGACCTGGCGGTCGCGCAGATCGAGGAGGCGGAGCTCGAGGCTTCGGTGGAGGAGCAGGCCTCGACCGAGGTCGAGCAGGGCATCGTCATCGAACAGTCGCCCCCGGCCGGAAGCCGGATCGCGAAGGGCGACACCGTCACGATCGTGGTCTCGACGGGGCCGAACGAGGTGGAGGTCCCAGCCCTGGCCGGCAGGACGTACGGGGAAGCGGTCGACATCCTGGAAGAGCTGGGCCTCGAGCCCGAGCGCGTCGACGTCTTCTCGCAGCGACCCGTGGGTGTGGTGGCTTCGCTCGACCCGAAGGCGGGCACGCTCGTGGACGAGGGCTCGGTCGTCACCGTCCGGGTCTCCAAGGGGTCGCAGCAGATCCCCGTGCCGGACGTGCTCGACCAGTCCGAGGAGAGCGCGCGCGAGGAGCTCGAGACCGCCGGCTTCCAGGTCGACGTGGTGGAGGCGCCGTCGAGCTCGACGCCGGCGGGCCTCGTCTCCGCCCAGAACCCCGATCCGGGCGTCGAGGCGGCCAGGGGCTCGACGGTGCAGATCACGATCTCGACCGGCCCCGAGCAGGTACGGGTGCCGGACGTTGTGGGCCTGTCCGAAGGGGACGCGCAGGACGCACTGGAGGAGGAGGGCTTCGTCGTCGAGGTCGAGTGCGTCGTCGTGGTCGACCCCGGCCAGGTCGGCTTCGTGCAGGACACCGATCCAAATGCCAACGCGCTCGTCGAGTCGGGCTCGAGCGTGACGATCAAGGTCGGCCAGGCCTCCTGCTAGGAGCGACGCGATCGCCAAGCTGCGCGTAGCGGTGCTCATGGGCGGGCGCTCGAGCGAGCACGAGGTCTCGCTCAACTCGGCCCGCTCGGTGATCGATGGCCTCGACCCCGACCGCTACGAGGTCGTCCCGATCGAGATCCCACGCGAGGGCGCCTGGCACCTCGCGGCCGAGGAGGCGGCGGGCCTCGACGTGATCTTTCCCGTCCTGCACGGCCCCTTCGGCGAGGACGGAGCGGTGCAGGGTGTTCTCGAGCTCGCGGGCGTCGCCTACGTGGGCGCGGGCGTCACGGCCTCGGGGCTCTGCATGGACAAGGATCTCTTCAAGTCGGTCATGCGCGACAAGGGGATCCCGGTGGCGCGCAGCCTGACCGTCCGCACAGGTGAGGGCGGGGAAAGCCCGTTCGGGTTCCCGTGCGTGGTCAAGCCGGCCCGCCTCGGGTCGAGCGTGGGGATCAGCGTCGTCCGGAACGAGGAGGACCTTCCCGCGGCCGTCGAGCTCGCGCTGGCCCACGACGAGAAGATCCTCGTGGAGGAGTTCGTCGAGGGCGTGGAGGTCGAGTGCAGCGTGCTGGGGAACGCCGCCCCCGTGGCCTCGACGCCGGGTGAGATCGTCCCGATCGCGAGCGACTGGTACGACTATGAGGCCAAGTACGCGGACGGCGGCATGGAGCTCGTCATCCCGCCGCGCATCGCGGAGGAGTCCACCGCGCGCGTGCAGGAGCTGGCGGTCGCCTCGTTCGTCGCCTCCGACTGCGAGGGGATGGCTCGCGTCGACTTCTTCGTCCGACCGGACGGCGAGGTCGTCGTCAACGAGCTGAACACGATCCCGGGCTTCACGGCGACGAGCGTCTACGCGAAGCTGTTCGAAGCCTCGGGCCTCCCGTACCCGCAACTCCTCGACCGCCTGGTCGAGCTCGCGCTCGAGCGGCGCGACCGGCGCGCGGCGCTCCGGTACTAGGTCGAGCGGAAGCCGCGCACCTCGTTGATGTGTGCGGTGCCGTCCAGGGCGGTGATCCAGACCACGTAGTAGCGGAGCGGCTCGTCCCGCGTGTCGACCTCGAACGACGTGCGCCCCTCGACCTCCTGTGACTCGGACACGTCTTCGAACGGCCCTCCTGCGCGCGACCCGGCGAGGATCATCGCCGTGAAGCCGGGCGTGTCGGTGACCACCGTGAGCCGCGAGAGCTCGACGGGGCTGCCGGCGTCGAGCACGAGGCCCACGCCGTCCTTCTCGAAGCTGTTGTAGGTCTCGGTCGACCAGGAGGTCTCCCGGTTGCCGTCCGTGGCGCTCGCGACCAGCTCCGGGTGCTCCTCACGGTTGTCCCCGTACGGGTCGAAGTCTGCGATCGCCTGAAGCTGCACGCGCACGTCGCTGCCGCCT